>JBHLKV010000015.1:0-28344 GCA_048886305.1 Candidatus Hodarchaeota archaeon | reverse complement strand
AATTATAATCGTGCGAAATATAATAAGACATGTAAGTTTGAGGGACGATTCCATGATGCTACCACAATGCAAAAGGCATATTTAACAGACATGCTTGAGGAACTTATTTTCAGAGGTTATCCAATGTATTCAGTAGATATAAAAGGAGATTGGGTGGAAATGGATACTGATGAAGATTATGAATATGCTAAACAATTAATTAAAAATGGTAAAATATAAAATATTTAAAAAAGATCGAAAAAAAATGACTGAAACAATTACTAATGAAACTGAAGTTAAAAAACAATTCAAATCTTGGCGAATGCGAATATTTTTCACTGCTTGGATTACATATATGATCTATTATATAGGACGTACAAATTTTTCAATTGCAACACCTCTTATCTTGGACGAATATACAGAGCTTACAGAAGGCATTTTAGGGTTAGTTGGGACTATGTTTTTTCTTGCATATGCTTTTGGGCAATTTGTTAATGGATTTTTAGGCGATAAGGTTGGCCCAAGACGGTTTATAACAATTGGACTGATTGCCTCTGCAATTATAAATTTGTTTATGGGTGTTTCTTTTGGTCTTATTTGGGTGGCATTTTTATTATGGGGGTTGAATGGGTATTTCCAAGCAATGGGATGGGCTCCTACTGTAAAAACTATTGCAAATTGGCATCCCCCTGATGACCGAGGCAAATGGTCTAGTAGGCTTGCTACTTCATATCTACTTGGAGGAGTTGTATCATGGATTATTGCAATTTTTATTACAGAGACACTCGAATTAGATTGGCGATTTTCTTTCATTATTCCTGGAATTATTATGTTTCTCATGGCGATTCATTTTTATATTCGTGGTAGAAATGCTCCTGAGGAGGTTGGTTTACCAACTTTAGAGGAAGAATGTGATGGTAAAATAGTAATGGGAGAATGTCGGCCTGATGAATTTGTAGGCTTTAAGTATACTATTAATACGATTATTAAGACAAAAACAGTTCTTTTTGCTTCTTTTGGGTTATTCTGCCTGAATATGGTTAGATATGGATTGACAAATTGGCTTCCATTAATAATAGTAACAGAAGGGGAATCTTTTGCGATATGGAAAACTATCTTTTACCCAATAGGTGGCACCATTGGGGTGATTGTAATAGCATGGTTTTCAGATAAATTTGCTGGAAAAAGAAGAATACCAGTAGTGTGCGCTCTTTTTATTGCATTGTCATTTACATTATTGATATATGCATTATTACCTCCTCTTGATGTCGTTTTTGGAATTCCCGTCTTGATGTTAATAGGCTTTTTAAATTTTGGTCCTCATGCACTTTTAGTTTCTACAATACCCATGGAATTTGGTACAAGAAAAGCATCTTCTGCCGCAACGGGATTTATTGATGGCTGGGGATATATTGGAGCTGCTATTACCGCTTATACATCAGGTGCTCTTATTGAAACTGCTGGCTCTGGCTCTGCTTTTGCACTTTGGATAATTGTTGCTTTAGTAGGTGGTATAGTCCTATTATTTGATTGGAAAAGCATGCCAGAAAGAAGAGAATATCTTTAGAAATTAAATAAACACCTTAATTTTTTTTTATATCTTATTACTTTGATATTTTTTTAAAAGGAAAAACCTAATTAATCATAGACTCTTTAAATAAACATCTTAAAGGTTGTTTTTATATTAATATTTACCAAAATCAATTCAATATTAAAATTTGCATATAATACAAATTTATGAGATATTAAAGTGGTTATTATGGAATTTAAAGTAATATTAATAAAAATTAAAATTGATTCTAGATCTGAATTAAAAAGGCCAAGTAAGAGTCCAAAAGAGTATAAAGAAGGATTTATGAAATATTTGAATGATTTAGATTAAGGAAATTAATATCTAAGTATAAAATTTTATTTTTTATGAATGTTTTTATATGATATGAAATTTTTTATGATAAAATGTATTTAATAAAAAAATAAGATTTTTTTAATAAAAAGTATATAATTCATATTGAAAGACCAATGATTAAAGATAAAAAGATCTTAGTTACTGGAGCTGCTGGTTTCATAGGAAGCAATTTAACAGATAGATTATTAGAAATTGGAGCAGAAGTAGTTGGTTTAGATAATCTGTTTAACGGTAGGATTGAAAACTTGGAAGTAGCTTTGAAAAATAAAAGATTTCAATTCCATAAGGGAGATATCCGAGATATAAACTTTTTATTAGATATTTTAAAAGACATTGATATTGTATTTCATGAAGCAGCATTCACTAGTGTCCCTCAATCAGTAAAAATGCCAGAATCTTGTAATGATGTCAATGTAAATGGTACACTAAATTTATTAAATGCTGCTAGAAAAAAAGATGTAGAAAAAATTATCTTTGCCTCAAGTTCTTCTGTATATGGTGATACCCCTACCTTACCTAAGAAAGAAGATATGCCCAGATTACCAGTTTCTCCCTATGGAGTATCAAAATTAGCATGTGAGGCATATATGCAGGCATTTCACCAAGTGTATGGAATAAAAACGATTTCATTAAGGTATTTCAATGTTTTTGGTCCAAGGCAAAAAGATTCTCCATATAGTGGTGTTATAGCAATTTGGTTGGGAAGGATCATTAATAATGAAGATTTGGTTATATTTGGTGATGGTGAACAATCAAGAGATTTTACTTACATTAAAGATGTAGTCAAAGCAAATTTAATGGCTGCTGAGTATGATGTTTCAGGAGAGATACTAAATGTAGGAGCTGGTTCTCCAATAACTTTGAACAATCTTGCTGAATTAATTTTAAATCTTACAGGTAAAAATAATCTAAAATTAGTTTATACTGATCCTAGACCAGGTGATATACTGCATAGTTATGCTGATATATCTAAAGCTAAAGAAATAATTGGATTTAAACCGGAATATAATCAAGAACGAGGCTTAAGAGATTACTTTACATGGTATTGTAGAAAGTATAGTGTTAATTTAAAAATTAATTAAATTAACTTAAATATATGAATAGGTTAAGATTGAATCAAATAATATTAAAGGTCAAATCTAGAGAGAATTTATGCATTTTCATTCTTTCTTTAATATCTTTAGGAGTTATCCTTCTTAAGATAGTTAATATCGAGGAAATTATAAGAATATCAAATATGTTCCTGTTAGATTTTATTTATCAAATTGCAATTACTTTTAGTACAATCTATACTATACTATTCCTTCCTACCTATCCTATTTTTTTCATAATTTATAAGGAAAAATCTTTTAATTTTTTAGAGAAGCTGAGTTTGACTATTATCATTAATTCAGTATTCTATATATTTATCGGATACATTGGGTATTGGTTTGATATTCCATTAACCGGAATTTTTTTCTTTTGTGCAACAGTTATTTTTTTCTTCATAATAATTATTTATATAATTTATTCTGAATTTAAAAATGGGATATATAGATTTCTTAGAAGTGATATACTGACAATAGAAAGTAATCGAAATTTTTCTTTATTTAAATACTTTAGAAAGATAATTTCTGTTAATTCCATTTTGTTATTATTTTTTATATTCTTAATCTGCATCTTAAATATTGTTAAAGTTAGTTATTTTATGGGAACAGACCCATGGCTTCATACTCTTAATAGTAGAATAATAACTGATATTAATTATCTACCTTTAGAAGGATATCATGGAACTATGGGTTTAAATATATTTGGTGCTGTGATTTATTTTTTTTCAGGAATAAATCATTTGCTAATTCCAAGATATTTTATTTTTTATACTTTTTTCGTATCCGCCTTAATATTTTATAATATTCTTATGAGAATCTTCAGAAATAAAAACTTAGCTATTTTTGGTGTATTTCTATTAGAATTTTCTTCATTAGGTTTTTCTACTATGATGCTTCAATATTGGCCATCCGGTTCAGCTCTGATCAAATGCCTAGCTATTTTCTTTCTTCTATATGTAAGGTTGCAAGATTTTATTCAACCCACTCGACCCTCTAAAAACCTTATTTTAAAAGATATATTTTTATTTTACATTCTAATAATTTTAATTTTTATTAGTGCTGTTCTTACACATGTTGTTACATCTATGGTCTTATTAGTTTCCTTTTTATGGGTATATTTTGTATATTTTATAAAAGATTATAGACGGGGAATCGATTTTATATTTCTATGTGGATTAATTGGTATATTTTTAATTTTAAACTTATTTGGTATAGGTGCTGGTCACTATTGGTTTTTTATTTCATTTGATTTTCCACTTCAGCTACTTATTTTAGGTGTAATCATGGGAGGAATAGTAGGAATAAGTTTTTTATGGATTGTACAAAAATCAATTATTTTTACAAAAGGAAGATACAAATTAGTAATAACAGGGAGAAAAAGTAGATATTATAAGACACTAGAAGATAAAATAATAATACCATTAATATTTAGCATAACGATCACGTTTACTCTTCTTTTTTTAATAGCAAATCTCTTTTTATTTAATTTTCATATAACAAATATCTTGTATGTTACTGAAATCCTAATTATTAGTTCTTATGCAATCTGGGGTTTAGTATTATATCAAAAAAAACCAAAAGGAAAACCATTGTTTTTATGGGCCACAGGTCTTTTGATTCTTTTGGCTGCGGGTTTCATTTTTAATATTTTGTTCTTAAGTAATATGATTTGGCAGAGAATTCTATATCTAATTCCTCCTGCTATAGTAATTGGATTTATCTCATATATTTATAAACTAATCAAAATTGGAACTATAAAAGCAATAAAATTGAAAATATTAATTATATCTATTGTATCTTTTTCACTATTTTCCACTTATTTTTATGAATCTTTTGCGTATGAAGTTTTCAATTTAAAGAAAAGAGACGTATCAAGTATCAGATGGTACTCTCTTAATACTTCTGATAGAAATGTAATTATTTCAGAATTTGGTTGGAAACATGTTTTTAAATATTATGATTTTCCATTTGACAATAGAAGTGAAGCTCTTCTTTATAATGAAACAGATATTTTCTTGAAATATGAGATTGATCTATTTCCTCCAGAAAACCATTTTAATGAAAATGGAACAAATATTTTGCAAGAAATAAAGAGAGAATATAACACGGATGTTTATATAACATTTGATGGTATTTATATAATTAATAAAGATTTTGAGTTATTTGGGCAGTTGACAGAGGAAGAACAAGAAATATATTATACTCTGGATTATTTAAATAAGATTTGTTCTTCAATGACAGTAAATGGAGATGAAACACCTATATTTTGGGTTATTTAATAAACTCAAAATCGTTTAGTAAATAATCTTCAATTTTCTCTTTCAATATTTGAGTTGAGTTCCCTTCAATTTTAATTAACTGAGGGATTTTTCCTATTTGCCCAATTTTACCTTCCCTATAGATAAAGGCACCAAATACACCATGAATATCATTAACAGCATCTAAACCTTTTTTTATAGACCCTTCAATATCGTTTCCTTTTACTAAATTTCCGATAGCTGTAGCCGCTCCATCTGCTAAAGTAGCATTTTCAGCGAAGATCGTAACTACATCAGCTTGACCAAGACTAATGGCATGACCTATTGTTGCTGAACTTGTAGCAATTCCTATAGGGCAATCATTCTTTTTAATTAAAAATCCCAAATTTAAATTTAATTCATTAAATCCAGCATAAAGTGCTATTTTCATAGGTTTTTCAGATTCAATTGCGATTTCACCACCATTTTCAACAAGTGCGATTTTAGCAGGAATAAAGTCTTTCTCATCCTTAAATTTCATAGACTCCAGCATTAGATCTGCAAAGGCTCCTGCCACGGTTGCCATAGGCCCAACATTACAGATATCAGCTGAATTTGCCATCAGATTTATAATTTTTAAATCAGTTTTAACCTTTACTGGAGAAAAAGAAATAAGAAAGTCATTATTTTCTAATAAGAATTTTTCTAAATTATTTCTATGATAATAAAACGCTTCTTTTGCTCTTAATATCGCCTTTTTCGATTCTGAAATTACTGTTATATCAGACTCTTTTTCTGTAAAGTGAGATCTAAATATTTTCAATTTAACTTATTATTGAGTGTGGTTAAAATCTTAATTTATAGAGCTTCATTTTTAAATAAATATAAATAAATAATTTTACATTATTTATTAAAAAACAACATCTCTTAATAATGATTCAAATTAATTACGAGGAAATTATCTCTCAACTTAAATCTGACTTAAATGCTGAATGTGCTATCGCAAATAAGTATGGAATAGTGTTAGATTCTTTAATTACAGAATTTGCTAAAGGAAAAGTCATTCCACAAAAAATAATTTCTTTAATTACAAGTTCTAAAGAAATTGCTAATGAGTTAAAGTTAAAGCAAATTAATTCCTTTGCTATAGAAGCGCAGAAGTATAATTATTTATTTTCTTTCAGTGATGAATTAATTCTTATATCAAAATTAAATTTAGATGTAAATTTAGCTAAATTTATGCCAAGTATCAGTTTATTTTTAAAAAAATTGAGTGAAAGCTCTAAAGAAACAGAAGTTAAAAAATTTTCAGTATTCGATTTTTCTAAAGAAATCTCAAAAATAGAAGAAACATTAGAAAGAGAACAAATTAAACAAGATAAATATTCAATTATTAAAGATCTAGTAAAATTTATTTCCGATTGATCCCAATAAAATTAAAATTTAATTGTTTTGGTGAATTGCGATTTTAAGACAAGTATACATATATAAAAGTAATGAACTTCTGTATTATAGACATTTTGGTAAAGCACTAAAAGAAGAAGTTTTCAATACACTTGTTTCAGAAATTATGGAAGATGCTTTTGGCAGAGGAGGAAACAAGGTTCAATATCATGATTATTTCAAATTTAGGGTATCGTATATAACTGAAAAAGATATGGATTTAATTTTTCTGTTTGTCACTGGTTTAACTGATAATTTTGACAATATAAAGAAAGAATTAGTAAGATGTAAAAAAGAATTCTTAAATTTATTTGAAGACATTTTACAACATCGGTTTGATGCTAAAACTTTTGAAGTTTTTGATCCTACAATAGATTCTATTCATCGAAATTTAAGACCTAAAATTTCTCTCGTTGGCTTTTCTGGGGTTGGAAAAACAACAATTACTAGATTGATTAAAGCAGAAGAAATTCCTATGCAACATATACCAACAATAACAGGAGATATCGCTACAATAAAAATTGGCAAATTACATTTTCACCTCTGGGATTTTGCTGGACAGGAACAATTCAGTTATCTTTGGAACAATTTTATTAAGGGGAGTGATGCCGTATTATTAGTTACTGATTCTACTTTAGAAAATGTAGAAAAGAGTAAATTTTTCTTAGAATTAATTAAAGAACAAGCGCCACATGCCCATACTGCTGTAATAGGAAATAAACAGGATTTAGATGATGCCATAAATCCCTCACAAATAGAAAAAGTTCTTGGCTTAAAATCATATTCTATGATTGCTAAGGATAATGGTAATCGAGATAAAATGATTCAAATTATAGCAGATATTTTAGATATGAGTGCTGAGGTTTCACCTTTATTAAAACCCCTTTTAGAAAGAGATAAATTAACTGAAGATGCGATTAAAGCATTAGAAACTGCTGATTTCGATAAAGCAGCATTTTTATTTGAGAAAATAAGTGATCTATGTATTGAATTAGGAGATGACTCATTAGGAAAAGAATTTTTTGATAAAGCCCAAAAGATTAAAAGCATGCTACAAAAAGTAGGTGCACCACAACCAACACCAGCAACACCTCTAGAGACTGATACTCCTAGAACAGCTATAAAAAAACCAGAGGCGCCTAAACCACCAGTGATATCACCCATTAAGAAGCCAGAAGTGTCTAAACCATCAGTAACATCATTCCCTAATAACGTAAAAGCGCCAAAACCTCCAATTACACCACCTCCAAAGAAGTCAGAAGCACCAAAACCTCCTATTACTCCCCCTGTTGGAAAACCAATAGAATCTAAACCAGTATTCATCCCTCCTAAAAAATCAGAAACACCTAAAATTCCTGTAGAAACTAAGAAAATAAAGACAGAGCAAGAAATTTTAATCAAACCAAAAATTGCACAAGAGGAGATGGGTTTAAAATTAGACCCAAAAGATTTTATGATTAAACAAAGACCTAAGTCAGTAGAATATGTACCTAAAGATGCAAAAAATAAATTAAAGACATCTCCATATGCGCATGTTATAAATGTTGAGCCAACTAAGGCGCCAGTACCAGTTTCACCAACTCAATTATTTAAAGAAAAACCAAAGACTATTACAACTAAGGTTCCAAGTGTTACCACACCTATAATTGCTCAAAAACCTGAAGAAGTAAAGAAGCCTGTAATCCCACCAGAAATTCCAAAAATAAGTGTTCAAAAACAGGTTCAAGAACCAACAATATCAGCCCAGCAATCAGATATTCACGAAACACCTCCTCAGAAAACTTTAGAACCTCCACAAGTTGCTCCAGTTATGGATAATAAACAAAAAGAAAACTTGAAAAAAACCTTATTAGATTTAAAGATAAAAAAGGCAAATGTTTCTAAGATGTCCTTAGATTTTGAAATGAAAGAACTTACAGGAGAAATTACTACTGACGAACTCAAGGAAAAGAAAAGCAAATTAGCTCTATTAGAAAAAAAAATTGATGATGAAATTCAAGGATTACAAAAACTATTAAATGATTAAACTCAAAAATTCTAATATTCTAGCTTAAATTCATAATGAAAAAAAGCTTGTATCTTAATTTTATATAAATTTAGAATATTACTTAATAAAGTATAATTAGTATTCATACTTTAGAATTATAAGACTTAATAGAGAATCGATTTATCCGGAATTTTTAATATGACAATTGTTATTATGAAGTTTGGGGGTTCCTGTTTAATTGATAAAAACGCTTTTAAAAAAATTCTCGAAATTATTGGTATTTATAGCGAGTCAAAAAAAATCTTTGTTGCTTCAGCATTTTCTGGAATTACTGATTTACTTCTGAAATCAGCTGAAAATTTGGAAGATCCTAAAGAAGTGGATAAAAATGTAGCATTGATCGAAAAAAAACATATAGATGTAGTCGAGCAAATATTTTCAGAAGATTCTGAACATTATAGTAAGGTTAAAGAATGGATAGATAATAAATTAAGTGAGTTAGAGGATACCTTTGCTGATATAAGAGAATTTGGTTTAGAACCTTATTATAAAGATTATGTGTTAAGCTTTGGTGAATTCTTCTCAACATATATACTTAATCAATATCTCCTAAGTAATGGGATCGATTCAGTATTCGTACCAGCAAATAAAATTATTATAACAAATGATGAATTTAATAATGCTTATCCTCTATATGAATTAACAAATTCACGAATTAAAAGGTTGTTAATTCCGTTGTTAGAGAATCCACGAAAAGATACTATTATCTGTTTAACAGGTTTTATTGGCCGAAATAAAATAGGATATATTACAACCTTAGGTAGAGGTGGATCAGATTATACAGCAACTATTATAGCACATTCACTTTATGAAATAGGAAACGATAAGGATATTAAAGTTATTTTATGGAAAGATGTTGATGGTTTACTAGCAATAAATCCAAAATTTACACCCGAATCGTCACTAATTAGAAATTTAGATTACAATGAAGCAAAACACATAGCAAATTTTGGTGCTAAAATTTTACACCCAAAATGCTTAGAAGCAATAGAAAAAAGTAAAATACCTTTAGAAATCAGAAATTTTGATAAACCATTAGAAAAAGTTGATTTCACAAAAATTTCTGAATTCACTGATAAAGACCAAATTAAAGGACTTTCAGCGGTAGAAGATGTTGTTGTAATAACTATTTCATCTGGAAGTTTAGTGGATGTTCCAGGAGTTTTAGCTAAAATTTTCAAAGTAATGAGCAAAAGTAGTATTAGTGTATCATTAGTTGCCCAAAGTGCTTCAGAAATTAGTACTTCATTTATAGTAAAAAAAGAGGACTCCCAAAAAGCAATTGATGCTTTAAATAAATCTGAATATTTCTCAAATTTTTTTGAGATTGATTTTGAAGATGTTGCTGTCATAAATATCACAGGTACAAAGATTTTAGAGAATATCACCAAAGCTTTAATTTTTCAAGCTTTAGATAAGAAGAATATTCGTGTTAAGGCCATAACTCAAAGTATTGAAGACTTAAGTATTTCTATAGTTGTAGAAAAAGAAAATCTACTGGATGCGATCAATTTAATACACAATGATCTTTATGAAATTTTAGACCCAACTAGATTTGAAGATTAATCTGGTAATAATGTAAAATTGATTCTTAATTTTTTAACTTAAGGTCAATATCTTAATAAATTCTATTGTAACGTGGTATTTAACTAGATCCTAAAATAATTTATCATTACTTCTAAAATTATTTTAGTAAGAAAAAGATAAATTCAATTAATGAGTTCTGGAATCAATAATTCGACGAGTAAGTTCAGTAAATGCCTCATCTACATTTACTCCCGTTTTTGCTGACGTTTCTATATAAATACTACCCTCATTTTCTGCAAACGATCTTGCATCATTACGATCAATGACTATTCCTACATCTTCTATTAAATCAGCTTTATTTCCAATTAACACAAAAGGTATATTTTCTCCTGCAAATTGACGGATTTCTGTAAGCCATTTTCTAGTTTCTGTATATGTTTGCTCCCTTGTCAAATCAAATACTAATAATGCTCCCGCAGCCCCTTTATAAAATGTACTACGTATAAATTCAAACCTTTGTTGTCCACCTATATCCCAAATACTTAATGTAGCAATTTCTCCTTGTCGGAACTCAACATCTTTCGTTAAAATATCAACACCGACAGTTAATTTATAATTTGCTTGAAACCTATTTTTTATAAAGCGCTGAACGAGTGATGTTTTACCTACTGCCGCGGCACCAGTTAATAGAACTTTTAGCTTAAAACTTGACATCACTGATCACAATTATTTATATTGAATTTTTAATTTTGTATATAAATTATTATTGTAAATGATATTTAAGAATTTATTTAATTTTATTACATAAATTAAATTATAGATTAAATAAATTAAAAATTTAAATACTTTTACATAAAGTTAAATAGAATTCTAACCATCAGAAAACTATTCTTTACATTCTAACTAAAATAGTAAAAGTGTAGAATAATCTCTTAAATTCGAGTTAATTATGTGATATGATTTATCTTTTTGGAATGTTATTATATTCTTTTAGAGTAGGAAAAAGTTCAAGATTAAAATGAGGAAAATACATGGCATCTGTATATTCTTTTTGAAATTCTTCTTCTGTAGCTATCTCAACATACTTGATTTTTTTTAACAAATATTTAACTTTTTCTCTCAATCCTTTGTTCAATAGGATGGATTGAGCACCAACTCCAGCAGCATTCCCGATTTGAAAAATTTTTTCATCTGAAATATCTGGTATCATACCAATGAACTTTGCATTATATTTATTAATATAATTACCAAAAGCACCTGCTAAAAATACTTGTTTTATCTCATGATTAGTGCGTAAATGCTTTAATATAAGTCTAGAACCTGAATAAAAAGCTGCTTTTGCCATTTGTATTTGCCTTATGTCATTTTGAGATATTTTAATTTCTTTTCCAATAGCCGTTTCTTCTCTTCTTGCTATTATGAACTCAATATTATTATTTTTTTTATAAATTATCTTTTGATCGATGAATTCTTTATTAAAATTACCACTCCGTGTGAGAATTTTTGACTTTAACATCTCTGCTACAGCATCAACTAAACCAGAACCACAAATACCAATTGGTTTTTTATTTTTAATTGTACTGTAGGAAACATCAAAACTTTGAGGATCAATCTTTATTGTATCTATAGCCCCTGCTGCAGCTCTCATCCCATCACTTATATGCGCTCCTTCTAAAGCAGAACCAGCAGCACACGATCCTGTTGCTAAGAATTTACGATTTCCTAGAATTATTTCCCCGTTTGTTCCTATATCAATAGCTAAAGTGAGATCTTTCTGTGAGTTAATATTTGATGAAAATATTACACCAACGGTGTCTGCTCCTACAAATCCTGCAATTAATGGTACTGTATATACATATCCGTTTTTAGATATATTTAAATTTAAAGTTCTGGCCTTAATATTCATCCCTTTTTGAATCACAGGGATAAAAGGACTCAATCCAATATTTATGGGATCCAAATTTAAAAAAATATGATGCATTACTGAGTTCCCAACAATAGTAGCTTCATAAATCTGGGAAGATTCAATTTTACTCTTTTCACAAACTTCTGAAATAATATTATTTAAGTCATTTAAAACAGCTAAATTTAACTTTTGTAGCCCATTTTCATCATTTTTAATAAAAGTAAGACGTGTGATTAAATCTTCACCATAGGCTGTTTGGCTATTTAGTTTAGAAGCTAGTGAATAAATTTTTCCATTATCTAGACTGATTAAATAACCTACGATGGTGGTTGTTCCAATATCAAAAGCAATGCCATAATTATTTTCCGTTGTGTTATTAGGTTCACACTCTATAATCTCATTATCATTCCATAAAGTTAAAGTAATTTTATGGTTATTCTCTCTTAAAATTTTAGGTAATTTATTTATTAAATTAAAATCAATCTTAATTTGATCTTCTTTAATTGTATTATCTTTAGCAATTATTTCAGTAATTACCCTTTCAAAATCAGGAATAGGTTCATCTAATGTCGGTTTTTTTATATCTAGAAAAAACTTTTTTATTGCTGGATTTAAGATAGTTTTTTTCCTTATTCCAGAAGTTAGAATATTAAAATCTTCGAATAATAGTTCACTAGGTAAGAAGATACGAAAATGAGGTGGTTTAAGTTCTTGTAACATATTTAAATAATTATTATTAATTTTAGTTTGACATGCTAATCTATTTCCACTTTCAAGATCTTCATTACTTAAAAGTTTCTTTTCTGCATTAGTCACTTGATTTAAATACTCACTGCCTTTCTGAATTAAGACTTTACATTTTCCGCATGTACCTAAGCCACCACATATGGATCTAATTGGCAAATTTAATTTCAACAGAAGGTCATATATTGATTTATCATCCAAATAGTGAATTCTTCTGGAAATGGGTTCAAAATCAATGATTATTTTATTAATGCTTTTCTCCCTTTCTTAATAGATTAAAATTTATGAAATTTGAGAACCTATATCGTTTTTTATAATCTAGTTAAAATAATTATAACAATATAAAAAGTTTAATTACTTAGTTTAACGTAATAAAAAAGATTGTTTATCAAAATAGATTATTTTTTAAAATAAGAATAAAAGGATTAATATTAAAATGCAAAATCCCGAAAATTTAGCTCAAGAAGCCTTAAATTTGTTAGAAATAGCTCAAAAACTTGAAGAGGAACGGAAAATAAAGAAAGCGATTGTAAATTATGAAAAAGCAGGTGAATTACTCAAGCAAAGTGGATATTTAACACATAGAATTCAAGATATTTATGATAGAATTCAAGAATTAAATAATTATCTCAAACAAGATAAATTATATCAATATACTCAAGCACAAACTCAAATTGGACAAATACAAGATCAAGCATTTGCATTATTAGATGGTGCAAAAAAATTAGAATCTGATGGTTATTTTGAGGATGCTATCAAACAATACATTTCAACTATAGATCTTCTAGCGCAAGCAGGTTGGTCCAATATCCAATTAGATAATTTAAATGAAAAAATTAAAATACTGGCAAATAAGCTAGAACAGGAAAAAATAATTCTCCAACAAAAAGAATTAATAACTTCTCAACAAGTTGGTCAAGAACAATCAGATCTGCAACCTCAAATTACTGGTATGTTTGGAGAAAAAGCAACTCCTGAAAAAATTGAAAGAATAGAAACATATAAAGCAATGAAAAAACGAGAGGAGGAAATACAAAATGAAGCATTCATCCTCATCGATAAGGCAAAGATGCTTGAACAAAAGAAAAAACTTGATAAAGCAATCATTAATTATGAAAGAGCTGTCGAATTATTAAATTCCATAGGTTGGATTGACCAAACCAGTAATATTCAAGCTATAATTGAAAAACTGAAAACTGATCGGGAAAATATTCTCTATTTTCAAGCACAACAAAAACAAGCTTCTGAAGCATTAAAGAGTAAAGTTGAGTTAAAGAAACCTACTTTAAAGTCAGAAGCAGAATTAAAAGAAAAAAAAATGAAAGAGTTTGAAGAGAAAAAGATTCGGGAAGAAGAAATTCAGACTAAGGCATTTAATTTAATAGATATTGGAAAAATGTTTGAAAGAGATAAGAATTACGAAAAAGCAAACCAAATGTTTAATCAAGCAATTGAAATGCTTAAGTCAATAGAATGGGATGCTTATATTCAACCTATTATTAATCTAATAAATGATGTTAAAGAAAAACAGAAAAGAGAACAAAAATCTGATCAATTAAAGGAAAAAAGAGAAGATCAACTAATGAAGCTTCAAGAATCGATATCTTTAAAACAACAAGAACAATTATTACAATCTACTCATGATTTAGAGTCTAGGAGAAGAGAACTTGAAGAAAAGCGAAAAGAAACAGAAAAGAAAGAAAATGAATTCTTCACAATATTAGAGAGAGCAGATAAAATATTACAAGAAGAAAAAGATTTTGATAAAGCTATAAGTGAATATCAACATGCTTTAGAAACGCTTAAAGAGATGGGGGGAGGATGGGAACATTATAGAAGCACAATAAGGACTACTATAACAAATGTTCGCAAAATTAGGGAATCTCAGCTAAAAAAGCAACAAGAAGAGCAAAGAGGAATCAAAGAAAGAAAAGAGAAAGAGTTGGAATTTCAAAAAACAATTACTGAACAAATAGATAGAGAACGAACAAGATTAAAGCAAAAAGAAATTGAATTAAAAGAAAGAGATGCTGAGGTAAAATATAGAGAACAACGCAAAAGTGTTGCTTTTAAATATATGGATGATGCTCACGATTTTATTACACGAGGAGATTTTGAAAATGCTATTAATGCTTATCAAAATGCAGGAAAAATTTTTGCTGAGATACAATGGACTGATGAGATCCCTTTAATTGAAAAATCTATTAGTGAAATAGAACAAATAAGAAGGACACACCTTGATTTAAAACAGAAAAAATTTCAGGAAGCAATAGAGAGACATAAAATAGAAGAAGAATTCCAAAGGCAGATTGCCAAACAATTACAAATAGAACGTGAAAAGTTAAAAAAGAAAGAGATCGCCTTAAGAAAACACGAGGAGGAATTAAAAGAGCAAGAAGATAAAAGAAAAGCTGGTTTTGTTCTTTTAGGAGAGGCACAAGATCATGTGAAACAAGGAGATTTTGATAAAGCAATCGAAATACTTCAATATGCTACGAATTTTTTTGCTGATGCTCAATGGCAAAACGAAATACGTTTGATCCAAAATTCAATTATTGAGATTGAAAATAAAAAACGTGAGTCAGAAATTAATAAGCAAATAGAATTACAAACAACTCTGGAGAGAGAAAAACAAGAAAAAGATTTTCAAAATACGATTACTAAAATGATGAAAACTCAACGCGACAAATTAAAACAAAGAGAGATAATTTTAAGAGAAAGAGAAGAAGAACTTGCTCATCGCGAGAAAAAAAAAGAAGAAGCTTTCTATTTATTAGATAAAGCCCAAAATGTTGTTTCTCAAGGTAATTTAGAATATGCTATTGAGATTTATTATGATGCTGCTAATATTTTTGCAGAAATTCAATGGCATGATGAAATTCCAATAATACAAAAGGCAATTCAAAGTATTAAAAATAAAATTAGGGAAAATGAGATTTTAAAGCAAAAAGAAATGCAAAAATCAATCGAAAAAGAAATGGTAAACAGAGCATTTGTAGAGAAGATTAAAAGACTAAGAGAAAGAGAATTAGCAAAAGAAATGGAAAAAGCAGAAATTATAGAACAACAGAAAGAAATTGCCTCAAAACATTCAAAAAAACAACAAAGCACCTTTAAATTAATTAGTGACACAGATGTTTTGCTTCATGTAGAGGACTTTGATGCTGCTATAGAAAATTATAAGAAAGCAATAGGAACTCTAACAGAAATAGGGTGGACTCCAGGATATTTAAAATTGTTAGAAGAGACGGTTCAGACTATAAATGAAAGAAAGAAAGAAAGGGAAAGAGAAAAACAGTTAGAACAAGAATTATTAATTAAAAGACAAAAAGAAGAGCAAGATTTCCAATCAAAAATTTCAGCCTCTATTCAGAAAGATAAAGAAAGGATAAGGAAAAAAGAATTTGAAATTCAAAAGAGAGAAGAACTAATAGAGAAAATAGAAAATCGTAAAGAAGAAGCATTTAAATTAATGGATAATGCCGAAAATTTGTTACTTCAAAATAAATATCTTCAATCTATTGAACAATATCGTCAAGCTGAATTAATTTTAAATGAAATCGGTTTTTCTACAAGAGCCATTAGAGAAATGATTCAAAAGATTAAAGAAAACAAAAGGGAAGATGATCTTGCTAAACAAAAGGAATTTGAAACGAATATAAGAAAAGAACAAGAAGATATTATATTTCAACGAGAAATTTCAGATAAATTGAAGAATGAAGAAGAAAAAATGAAAATTAAGCAAAAGAGATTGAAAGATCAAGAAGAATTTAAGTTAATAGCTGAACAAAGAAAGAAAAAGGCTTTTGATTTATTAGAGAACGCACAAAACTATATTCAAGAAGGAGAATTTGATGAAGCAATTGAATTATACAAGAAAGCAGAAAAAATATTTATTGAAATTAAGTGGGATGAGGAAGTTAGTTTAATTCGAAATTCTATTTTTGAGATTGAAACTAAGAAGCGCGAATCAGAATTAGAGAAGCAAAGGGAATTACAGATGACCCTAGAACGAGAAAAACAGCAAAAAGAATTCCAGGATCAAATTTCTATGATGATGAGAACTCAGCGTGATAAATTAAAACAAAAAGAAATTGCACTGAGAGAAAGAGAGCAAGAATTAGCTCACCGGGAAAAACGGAAAGTAGAAGCATTTAATTTATTAGATAAAGCCCAAAGGCAACTTTCTCAAGGTAACTTAGGTGAAACTATAGAATTATATCATCAGGTGGCATCCATTTTTGCTCAAATTCAATGGAATGAAGAAATCCCAGTAATTCAAAGAGCTATACAGGATATTGAAAACAAAAGAAAAGAAAAAGATGTAATAAGACAAAAAACCTTACAAATGGAAATTGAAAAAGAAAAAGCTGATTATGAATTTCTAGAGAAAATTAAAAGTCGAAGAGAATTTGAAAGGATTAAAGCACTAGAACAACAAGAACTCCTTGAAAAACAAAGAATTATCTCTACACATAATTTAACCAAACAAAAAAATGCTTTCAAGCTAATTGAGGAAGGAGATCTATTACTTGCACAAAAAGAATTTAATAAATCGATAGATAATTACCAAAAAGCAATAGAAAGTTTAAAGGAACTTGGATGGACAGACGAATATCTCAGAGTTTTACAAGAAACAATTCAAACAATAAAAAATAGAAAATTAGAAACTGAAAAAAATAAACAACTAGAACGGACTATGATGATTAAGATACAAGAAGAGGAAGAACAATTCCAAAAGAAAATTGCTGAAAATTTACAAAGAGAGAGAGAGAAGATTCAAGCAAAAAAAATCGAAATTAAAAAATTAGAAGATTTAAAACAATATATGGAAATTCGTAAGAAGGAAGCTTTTGAAATAATGGATAGAGGAGAAAAACTATTAAATCAAGGCAATTATGAACAATCAATTGAAAATTATCGTCAAGCTGAATTAGTTTTAAATGAAATTGGATTTCCAACAACAGTAGTTAAAGAAATGATTCAGAAAATCCAAAATATACTAAAATCAGAGATTTCAAGAAAAGAAAAAGAATTTGAAGGTCAACTTAAAAAAGAGAGAGAAGAGTTTTTATTCCTTCAGGATATTAATGAACGGTTAAAAATAAAAGAAAAGAAAAGGAAGATTAGAGAGGAACAAATTCTAAAACAGAGAGAATTGTATGCTTATAAGGAAAAGAGAAAGGAAGATGCATTCAATCTTCTAGAAGAAGCTGAAATTTTTATGAAAAATGGACAATATGATAATGCCCTTGAATATTATGATAATGCCGAAGTGATATTAAACGAAATTCAATTCCCTACTGAATCTATTAGAGAAATGAAGTATAAAGTTCAAGAGAAGAAAAAAGAGTATCAATTAGAAAAGCAAAGGGAGCTAGAAAATGAAATTCAAAGAAAAAGAGAAGAACGAGAATTTCAAAGGCAAATTGCTAATGATATCAATAGTGAAAGAGAGCGCTTGAAATCAAAACAAATTCAAATATTAGAAATCGAAGAGAGGAAAAGAATCCTAGAACAAAGAAAGCAACAAGCCTTTAATATTTTGGATGAAGCTGAAAATGCTACACAAAGATTAGATTATTATAGTGCCTTAGAAAATTATAGAAAGGCTAGTTTATTATTAAATGAATTACAATTTCCAACTGAATCTATTGAAAATATGATATCTAGAGTTACAGAACTTAAAAAACAAAACGAGCAGGAGGAAGCATTAAAATATAAAAGGCAATTAGAAAGATTAGAAGAAGAGAGACAATTAAAAGTAATTATAGAAGAAAGACAAAGACAAGAAAAAGAAAAGAAAATAGCTCATCAAATAGCACTGCAAGAACGAGAAAGAGTCATTCAGGAGCAAATGAATCAAAGAGAGGCTGCTTATTCACTTTTAGAAAAAGCTCAAATTCACCTAAAAAGACTTTCTCCTGATTATGATTCCGCAATAGCATTATATACTCAAGCTAGGGATTTTTTAGCAGAAAATATAGGCTGGCAACCTGAAATCACCAATTTGAATGATTTAATTAACGATTTACAACTGGAGAAAGCAGATTTCATTGAAAGGAAGAGATTAGAAGAACAAGCTAGATTACAGAGACAAAAAGAATATATATTATTTCAAGAGGAAGTAAGAAGAAGACGTATAGAACAAGAAAAATTGAAACAAGAGCAACAAAGACAATATAGAGAGTTATATTTAAAGAGAGAACAAGTAGATAGACTCAGAGATGAGGGTTTAAATCTAATTGATGAAGGAAAGAAATGGGCAGCATATCATGATTTTGAACAATCCTATGAAAATTTTAATTTAGCGATTGAAAAATTCAGAGAAATTGGTTGGGAGGAGGAAGTAAAATATATTCAGAATGAAATAAAAAACACTAAGATATTAGAAGACCGAGTAAAAAAGGAAGATTTAAGGATTCAAACGATTTATGAACAATTAGAAAAGCAAAAATCTCTAGAGGAGTATCAGAGAAAACAAAAAGAATCCGAATTGCAACAAACTATAACAGAAGTTGGAGATTTGGCTGGTGATATAATTTCATTAATCGAAGACCGAAGAAAAAAACAAAGAATTGAGGCAGAAGAACAAAAAGTTCAATTAAAGAAAGAAGCACAAGATTTTAGTAAGAAAATGGGAGGTTTAATTAGATTAAAAGAAGATCTTATAGCAGAATTGGCAAAAAAAGAGGATGAAAAGAGAAAGAAAGTAGAAGAAATAAAAAGCGCTAAAGAAAGAGAAAAAGTTGATGACATAAAGAAAATGCTTAAAGATGTTGCTAAAAAAAAGAAAAAATAAAATTTTATTTTAAATTCTAATTTCTTTTAAAAATAATTACTAATTTTAATTACTTAATTATAATATTTAATCATAAACTCTTAATTTAAATATGATAGAACAAAAAAATAACGACTTTTTTAAATCTCGTATGTTTGCGAGACAACAATTAATAGATGGTTGGTCTCAAGACATATTGGATAAGGGTTGTATCCTAATTATTGGAGTAGGGGCATTAGGCTGTGAAATTGCAAAAGATTTCGCTCTAATGGGCATTGGCAAACTAATCCTTGTGGATTTAGATACTATTGAAACATCAAATTTATCACGTCAAATGTTATTTAAACCTGGAGATGAAGGACGACCGAAAGCGGAAGTTGCTGCAGAGCGATTGAAAGAGATGAATCCATATTTAAAAGTTGATTATTATTTTGAAAAGCTCCAAAAATTACCGATGTCAGTATATGAAGAGGCAGATGTAGTTATCGCTGCTTTAGATAACTTTAATGCTAGATTAGATTTGAATAAGATTTGTTTAAGATTGAAAAAACCTATGATTGAAGGAGGAACTGTAGGTTTTGAAGGTCATGTCCAGATTGTAATTCCTGAAGGATCCGGTCTACAATACAAAGATAAAGAGAAAGAAATTGATAATCTTGTAGAATCTAAGTTATGGGAGATAGAAGAAACTGAATTACCTGAGTATTTTGCTGCGAGGAAACGAATAGAAGAGTTAGAGGATCGAATAGAGCGAATAAAAAAAGAGATAATTGAACCTGTTAAAAAAAAAGTTAGAAAAGAAATTGAATTTGTTTTTGAAACAGAACATGCTAAGGAATTATTAAACGTTACACCTTGTTACAGATGTTTAGTTCCTGTTCCTCCCGCTGATGATAAATTAGTTGCTGCTTGTACCTTAAAAGGATTACCAAGAAATAGAAACCATTGTGTTATTAAAGCTGAAGTGGAATTTGAAAAGAAATTTGGTCATAAACCTGATCTTAATTTAAATGATGAAGTTCTTAAATTAAAAGAATTAGCACAAGAGGAATTGTACAAATTAAGAGAAAGAGTATTTGAAGAAAATGTTGCACCAGAGAAAAGAGAACTGTTATCAGAAGAACAAATAAAAGAATGGAAGAAAAATATTGCAGAAACATTTGGACCAGATTACAAATTCGAAGAAATGGAAAATATTTTGGAAAATAAAATCGCTGCTATACAATCAGTTAGCTCAGTTATCTCTAGCATACAATCTCAAGAGGCATTGAAGCTTCTATTTAGAGTTAATGGAAGAAATATTGGTCCTCCAATGGATCCCCCATATGTAAATTACAATGGTATTTACGGTCAATTTGATCATTTAAATATAATAAAACGAGAAGATTGTCTTGCATGTGGTAAAATAGAAGGTGAAGAGAACATACAAATCGTAGTCCCATTTGATGCTGATATTGGTTATGTTTTTAAAGCTATGGAGATAACGGGATACCCATTAGATCCAGAATTATGGATGATTACGAACCCAATGACAAAAGAAATATATTGGAATCCATACATGCCATCATTGAAAGATCCAAATCTTAAATTGACTTCATTAAAAATTAAAAGTAATGATATTATTTCATTAAGTCCTTTAGGAAAAGCATTGACAGAATCAGAAATTAAGAAATATAATGTTATTATCACTTTTATGTAAATTTTTTTTATTATCACTTAAACTTCTTTTTTGAGATGAATTTCAATCTTATTGAATTTAACAGCAATTAACTTAGAAAAAATTAAGATAAAAAATAAGAATTTGTTTCTCTAATCCATTGCATATCGTTTCGTCCAAGCTGCAGCTTTAGCTTCAAACTTTTTCTGAGCACGAAAATATTGTTCTCCTGCTTCATGGTTCAAAGGATCTCCTGGATTGAAAAAGGGAGGCTCAACATGCATCATACCTTTCAAAGCCTCTATAATATTAGTAAGAGTCTTACTTGGTGTCCACCCACTTGCCCCAGTCGATGCATCAACTTTACCTACAAGGTCTGGATTAATTAAGTCAAGACAAATATTTAATTTCCCCGGAGGAATAGAACTATCTATATTAGGATGCCACATAAGTGTCACAGCGTAGGCATAAGGGGGTTGGAAGGGATAATTTTCAGGAAATTTTATTTCAAAAACGAATTTTCCATCTGTGTAAGGAGTCCCTTTTTTACCAATAATTGTCAACCGTAGATGGTCAATTGAACGCCCCCAAGGTTCCAAAATAACAGAAGGGTCGTTCTTATAAGCTTCAATTGCTTCGGTATAGTCAGTTTCTTCTCTGATCACTCATCACCTATCTTTTAAATTATATTTAAATTTTGTTAGTTAAATCTAAAGAATTAATAATTCTATATTAGTTTGATTTTATTTTTTAGATAGATTAATTTATTAAAAAGCTTTTCAAAAACAAAAATTTGTATTTAGGCAAAATTATAAAAATAACCAAATCTCATACTCCATTTTAATACTCCTTAATTTCATATAAAATCGAAAAAAATATATTAATTAAATTATTATTAATTTTAAGAAGTAAA
The DNA here is from genome assembly GCA_048886305.1 of Candidatus Hodarchaeota archaeon. Lineage (GTDB taxonomy): Archaea > Asgardarchaeota > Lokiarchaeia > Sigyniarchaeales > SOKP01 > Loki-b32. Next base: position 6,116 of record JBHLKV010000015.1, on the reverse strand, counting down.
CCCCTCTTAGATACACCCCTCTTATTTAAAGAGAGATTCTCTTGAAGAGGAAAACTCAGACTGGTAGAGTGCTCGGCTGTAGATTATATCGCGTAATGAGGTGTACCACCTATGAGGATACGTCAGCCGAAACCGAGCTGTCGCCGGATCGAGGCCGGCAGAGGGGACCATTTTTCTTCAAAAAAGAAGTATATAATATGATGCTGGAGTGAGTATTACTTAAATAAATATCAAGGAGAAAAATCCCAATGAATAACAATAATAAAGATCTTGATCAACACGAATTAGAAAAGATACGTTTAAGGAAATTGAAAGCTTTAATGGAAGCTAAGAAGAAACAAGAAGTTGTCCAAGAAAAAGTAATCTCAATCTCAGAAAAAGTAGATTTTATTTTAAAAGTTGTTCTAACTCCAGATGCTTATTCATATTTAAATAATCTAAAAAATAAGGAACCTCATATCTATCAAAATGTCTACAATGAATTAATAAGCCCAGATGTTGTACAAAATATAGACTACTTACTAGCCATAATCAGGAAGAGAGGTGCTATTCAAAGAAGGATTCCTGTTGATGCGATAATATATTTAGAACGTAAAGTAAAAGGGATAAAAGGTAAAATTCAAGTTAAACGAGGAGATGACCTTATGGATTTAAGTTCATTTCTAAGTAAAGGATAATGTGTTAAATTTTTAGAGATAAAGTGGGAGCATTATGAAAAGGAAAAAAAAAGAGGAATTACATTATGTCTATGGCGGGTTAGAGGAGTTCGATGATTTTCAAGAAATAAGAGAAAGGGAACTCTATGAGGTACAAACTATTTTAAATAATCTAACAAAAAAACAGAATGAATTAAATTCAAATGAAACATTTGAAAATCTAATTATCATAAATGAATTTCTAAAAAATGATCTAAACATGCTTCAAAATTTAAACTCCACAATTGTTACTTTATCAAAACAAATTGAAGAAATTAGAAAAAAAATGCAGAAAGTCTTTGTGGTAACTTAAAAATAATTTAAAATTATTTATTGCTCCCTTCCTGAAATTACTGCTACAACTTCCCATTCACCATTTGGGAAGGAATTTGCTCTAATATCAAAAAATTGAAAGGCAAATGGACGTTCAAATATTTGTTCAACCATAAACCCAAACGAACTTATGGTAAAAATAAAAATTCTCTTTAAAATAGAATCTGTACTGACCTCAATCTTCAATTCCTTTGAGACATCTTCAATAACTTCAATTTCTTTAAGGTTATAGTGATATGAAAAAACTAATTTAAAATCCACTGGTGTTGGTGCTTCAGGTTCTGAGAATGATAATCCTCTCTTTCGAAAATGAAAGAATGTATTTAAGTAAAATGTAAATATTTCTTCATAATGATCTTTTAAAAGGTGAGAAATACGTGACCTTTCTTTATATAACGGCCAATAATTTTTCATTAATTCCAAAAGCCTAGGGTAATTCTTATATTTGTTCTCACTCTCTTTCTTTAAATAATTGAGCAACTGGTTTTTTAATGGCTTAAATTCAGATTGTTCACCGACACGCGTTATGAATTTTCGAAAGTTAACACTCATACTTTTTTGCTATAGAATAATTTTGAATGAACTATTCACATTTAAATATATTTTTCTTTATGATATTCTGATAATATAAACGATACTTTAAATTCAAATACCTTGTTATATCGCTATAACGACAAAAATCTTTCAGAAGTTCGATTTTTACTTATAATTATTATAAAATTCAGAGTTTATAAACGTTTTTTTTTATTTTTATGCTATCTTTATACTATTTTTATAAAAAATTTTAACAAAGATTATTTTTATAAGATTATTTTCAAAGATAATTGAATGGATAATTTTAGATATTATGATTAAAGTTGGCCTTGTCTATACTGAAGAATATCAAAGATATGACTTTGGAAAAGAACACCCATTAAGACCTCTAAGAATTAAATTAACATATAGTCTTATGGAAAAATTGCACCTATTAGATAATCCATTATTAGAAATTTTTTCTCCTCGTTTAGCAACTAAAGAAGAATTAGAAAGAGTTCATTCATCTAAATATATCGAAATTGTTGAAAGTTTAAGTAAAAATCCAAGTGAAAACTCAATTCACCCTTATATCTATGGTTTAGGACCGGGAGATAACCCTATTTTTAAAGGAATGTACGAAGCTTCATCATTAATCTGCGGAGCAAGTATTATAGCAGCAGATAAAGTTTGGAATGATGAAAATTTCATAATTGCCTTTAATCCTGCAGGTGGATTGCATCATGCTCAAAAAAACAAGGCATCAGGATTTTGCATTTTTAATGATATTGCTGTAGCCATCCACCACTTGAAAACTCTAAAAAAAGATATTAGGATTGCATATCTCGACATAGATTGTCATCATGGAGATGGTGTCCAATGGTTATTTTATGATGATCCAAATGTTTTAACTGTTTCATATCACCAGAGCGGAAAATACTTATTTCCGGGAACTGGAGATGTTGATGAAATAGGTGAAGACATAGGAAAGGGCTATTCATTGAATTTTCCATTACTACCAGACACAAGCAATAAAATGTTTTTGAAACTATTTCGAGGAACTATTCCAACGATTTTAGAAACATATTCTCCAGATATACTATTTACACAACTAGGAGTAGATACTTATTTTAATGACCCACTAACACAAATGGGTTTTTCTCTTTCAATCTATAGAGATATTGCTCAAACAATAAAAACTTGCTCTAAAGATTATTGTCAAAATAAGTGGGTTGCTGTAGGTGGAGGTGGTTATTTAATAACCGTTGTACCAAGAGCTTGGACATTGTTTTTAGCAAAGATGCTGGATACAGAATTAGAAAACAAATTACCTGACAGTTGGATAAAGGAAGTTAGGGAAAATGTTCCCTATGAAGATACTCCATATGTATTATGGGATCGAAATGATAAAACTGAATTATTATTACTGAAATATCCTGAATTAGCAAAAAAAATGTCGGAATATAACAATTCTCTGATAAAACTTTGTGAAGAAAAATACTTACCAAGTTTAACTAAGGCTTGAATATTGAAAATTAATTAAAAAGTGAGTTAAATAAAAGAAAAAGTTAGTTAAATATATGATAAGTTATTTTTCTTTAAAAACCAAGTATCAATAAGAAATTTTTGAGTTAATTCTTTATTCATGTTGTTTTGAGATCTTATGATTGACCTTGGAACCCATATTTCATTACCATCAGTAAAATTGATAAGTAGGGCATTTTTAGTCTCCGCTTCAATATTGCCTTCTATTTGACTAGTTTCAATAATGTTTGAATTTTTCTTGTTTGATTTATTGGGATCCACTTCGATTTCAGTAGTAGTATTTATTTCAATGTTTTTTGATTTATTCTTCACAACAGAAATTTTAGGAGAAGTAGCATATTCTATTTTCTCTTTTAAAATATGTTCTAATAGCAATCTAAGTATCTCTACTTGAGCATAATTTAGCATCTTGGAATAATTTCCAATATTAATCCATACTTTTTCGTCTTTTCCCTCCTCCCATTGAAACGATATTTGAGTTTTAGCATTATTAAAATCATGATAACTAGACCAAGATTTAATTTTTCTATCTAAAACCCGTAATATCATTACAATTTCATCTAAACTACATTTGACGGTTTTACCTTCTCCTTGTGAGGGTTTCTCCCATGTTCCATTCGACTTTTTCTTAATACATTTCAAAAAAATAAAAGATTCTGCTTTTGATGTACTCTGGATTGTTAATCCAGTAGATTGCCCAAAAAAACTTTGACTATGCGTATTAACCATGATTCTCACAATTATTTTATCATTAATTATTTATAATAACTCACAGTTCATTGATTTTTAATATTTTTAACCTAAATAATTCAAAAATATTTAAAGAAAAATTTATTTTTATAATCTAATAATTCAAATTACTGTCTATTTTTATTACCGACACTATAGTATTTTTTTGTAATACATATCTAACATGATGAAAGGGCAAATTGAGTAAATCTCTTTTATTTGAAAGTTCTAGTTCTGAGTCCTGGCAGCATAAAGCAATTAAATATCTATTATATAAAACTATTTCAGAAAAAGATAGGAATGTAAGAGAAAAATCTCTTGAAAAGTATTACAATAATAGGAGAGCAGATATTTATTATAAACTTCAATCAGGACAAGAAATTGTGATAGAAGTCCAAAATTCTAATATATCAGTAAAAGAAATCATTAAAAGAACTGAAGATTACAATAAAAAGGGTATTTATGTACTCTGGATATTATATGGTGAAGGAAATTGTGTAGCATCAACAAAGGTTCCTAAAGATGAGAAAAAAATTAGAATTAGTACTACTGAATCTTTTTTACACAAAATGTATGGTGGGAGAGTATATTATGTTAACTTTAACACTTCAAGGCACCAACTAAGAATTGGTACTCCATTTGCTCTACATTTCTCATATCCCTCAAACAAGAAATATAAGAAAATGGTTCATGCAAGATATAATAGTTATTTTATACGAAATGCAAATTCTTGCTTTATTCCAAGTTGGAATCTCTTATGTGTAAAATACAATGGTTTCAAAATAGCAAGGTTCTATGATAAGAGCATTATACGTGTTTTAAAAGATTTAATTGCAGATTTTATCATAAAAAAGACAAAAAAAAACTGTACTAATTGTAGAGTCTTATTTAAAAAGAAAAAGCGATGTTCTTTAAATCAAAATTGCAACTTTAAACCATATAAGAATAACAAGCTAGTAAAAATAATTATTAAGTGCTTCAATAAGAAATATGGAAAAAATTTCATTTTACGATCGATATTAGATTTAATAAAAGAAAGAAAAATAGATCTTAAAAAAGACTATATCATTAAGAAACTAAAATGAATCCAAAGAATAAAGAAAGGAGTAGGAAAAACCGGAATCCATGAAGCATAAAATTTAAAAAGAGGAGACGTATTTATCTAATAACAGGGTTAAGGGTTGAGGTATTTTACCGATTTCTCGGCATTAGGTTTTCTCGAATTCCCGAAATGGGATGTCCAATAAGAATATATTTTAACTTGCATGGCATTCCGATCTTTATGTTTTCTTACATATAAAATATGTGCTATGCTAGTATTTAAAAATTTCCTTTTTTTTCACTTGAAAAAAATGACAAAAATACTTGAGAAAAAGATAAGAAATAATAAAAGAAAATCTGAAAAAAGATTACATTTTGAATATTAAATCATAATTTCTATCAATTTTGAGCATTTAGATTAGCTCTCCTTATTTACTATCAAGAATTTTAGCCCTAAAGTCGAAAACCTATTCTTTTCCCTTTATATTTTCTCTCTTATCCTTGTACTTAGGGCATTTATCTTTCCAGCCACAATTCTAAAGGATAAGTTTCTTTAAATCATCGGTGATTATAGCTTCATGCTTCATTTAAAAGAGATATGAAACATAAAAAGTATTTCTAGAACTTTAATAGATTCCTCTATTGAGATTTAAACATTAAAATATAAAGAAACAATTTTAAGTGATTAATAAATATTAAATAATGATTTGTTATGATTCCAAAATCTTTAATTGAGAAGTTAGTTCAAAAAGAAGTATATATTTATGTAAAAAATCAAAGTCGAGAATTTGCGGGGATAATTCAATCTATTATTGATGAAGAAGTTATAGTACTTGAGAATAAATACAACAATCTAGTTTATATTCCAATGTCTGAAGTTGATGTAATCACTGAAAGAAGATAATTATTAATTAATATCCGTTAATTGATTGAGTTATTTTCGATTAAGCTTAAATCATAAGAGTTTAATTTTAAAGTAAGATAGATTGATTATTTTTGAGATCTATTTTTAATCATTAGTTAAATTATAATTGGTTCTTTGGATACATAAGTAACTTGTTCACATTTATCTTTTCCGATAATCACATCGTCTTCTAATCTGATACCCCATTTATCAAGCCAATATAATCCTGGTTCATTAGTATATACCATATTTTCCTTCAGCATATAGTGTTCCGATACCTTCCAGCTTATTCTTGCACCAACATCATGGGCTTCATATCCAAGAGAATGTCCTAAGCCATGAAAAAATAATTTTTC
>JBHLKV010000014.1:21965-29007 GCA_048886305.1 Candidatus Hodarchaeota archaeon | reverse complement strand
TTAATTATCTTCTTTTTTAATAAGAATCATAAAACTTATCTAAAATGATAGATTCTTTATGTTATTCGAATTTTTTATAGAAAATTAATCTATTATGAATCTCGAAGTTCTTGAAGATAGTGATCACAAGTTAACCTTTGTTGTTGAAGGAATATCGATTGAGATGGTTAATGCCATTAGGAGAATAATTCTCACCGAAATTCCAGTTATGGCTATTGATGAAGTAATCATTTTAAAGAATGACAGTCCTTTATACGATGAGATCATATCTCATCGATTAGGGATGATCCCTCTTAAAACTGATTTAAAAGCGTATAAACTGCCACGAGATTGCGAGTGTGGTGGATTTGGGTGTCCTTTGTGTCAGGTTTCCTTAACTTGTGAGGTCACTAATACCACAAATATGCCTTTAGAGATATATTCTGGTGATTTAAAATCAAATGATCCAAAAATTACACCTGTTGATCCAAACATTCCGATTGTAAAAATTGATAAAAATGACAAAGTTATAATAGAAGCCTATGCCATTTTGGGGAAAGCTAAAGAACATGTAAAATGGCAAGCAGTTTCAAATATTTTCTATCGATTCTATCCTATTATTGATTTTGATGATACTAATTGTACAAAATGTCCTGATAAATGTATTGTATCAAGAATGTGTCCAGAGAAGTTATATGACTTTTCAGATAAAAAAACACCTAAATTAGTGGAAGATTATTGGAAATTATGTACACTATGTAATTCTTGTAATCAAGTATGTCCAGAAGGATCCATAAAAGTAAGTTGGAAAGAAAATACTTACATTTTTTCAATAGAATCAGATGGTGTTTTGCCTTTTAACATACTAATTGAAAAAGTGTTTGAAATCTTCTTGGATAAAATTGATGAATTTACTGAAAGGCTTGGAGATATTGAAATAGAATCGTAATGTATAAAAAATTTATTAAAATATTAAGAATTTTAAAAATCATATTTTAAAAAGTGATTTACTCTCATGTCTCATAAGATAACAGGACCTTCAAACTTTTATCATAGGAAATTGATTAGAGATCTTTGGAAGACACAAATTAAAATTTGGAGATCAGTCTCGAAAAAAATAAGTGGTTCAAGAAAAAATAGGGTTAAAGCGAATTTGTATCGTATTAATAAAAAAACAAGAAAGAATGATATTATAGTAATCCCAGGAAAAGTTTTAGGGATTGGTGAATTGGACCACACTTTAACAATTGCTTGTTTAGAATATTCTAAATCTGCTAAAAAGAAAATAGAAGCTTCGGGAAGCAAACTGATGTCGATTGAGGAATTATTAGAGCAAAATCCAAAAGGATCAGGTGTGAAAATTTTTTATTAACAAGAGGGAAATCAACTGGATAAGGTGTTAATGCTATGGTTGTTGACTATCAATTATTAGATGCTAAGAATAAGATTTTAGGGAGATTTTGTAGTCAAGTTGCTAAAAAAGCGTTATTGGGAGAATACTTAGTGATTATTAATGCCAAAGATGCCATTATAAGTGGAAACAAAAAGGACATTCAAGAAAAATATTTAGCTAAACTCAATATTAGTACAGCAACAAATCCAAGGAGAGGTCCTTTTTGGCCAAGAAGACCAGATAATTTTATGAGAAATGTAATTAAAAAGATGCTCCCTAGGAAGAAAATACGTGGTAAAGAAGCTCTTAAAAGAGTTCATGTTTATATTTCAGATATTCCTGAACGTTTTAAAAAACAATATCAAAATTTAACTCCTTCTGATATTCCCCATACAGATAAAAAACGCCTGTCATATTATAATAAATATATAACACTAGAAACCCTATGCCATAGAATCGGTTGGAAAAAACAAATTGCTGAGGTATAATTAATATGTCAATGAAGGTAATTCAATCATCAGGAAAAAGAAAAACAGCAATAGCAAGAGCAGTTCTATCACATCCTGCAAAAGGACAAATTAAAATTAATAATGTTCCCCTAGAATTATATGACCCAGAGATAGCGAAATTAAGGATTCAAGAAGTATTAGAGATTGCTAATCATCCAAAATTGAACAAATGTGATATTAATATAAAAGTAAAGGGCGGTGGTGTAATGAGTCAAACAGATGCTGTACGCATAGCAATTGCTAAAGTCATTAATAAATTCATTGGAACAAAAACTATCGAACGAAATTTTAGAGAATATGATGATTCATTATTAAGTGGCGATTCAAGAAGAACTGAGCCGAAAAAATTCGGAGGGAAAAAAGCTAGAAAAAGAAGGCAAAAGAGTTTCCGATAATATAATTTTAGTTAAATTTTACCCCTAACTTTTTCAAATCATCAATAAAATGAGGATATGAATCTTTAACAATTTCAATATTTTTAACTTCTGATGTTGAATCAGTATAAAGAGCAGCAATAACACATGCCATTGCTATTCTATGATCGTTTTCATGATCGATAGCTGATCCCTTTAGATTTTCACAATGATGAATGATTAATTTATCTTGTTCTTCTGAGACTAGTACTCCCATCTTTTTTAATTCTCTGGTAATTACAGATATTCTATTAGATTCCTTTAAACGTACATTTGAAGAGTTATAAAGTATTGTTTTTCCTTTAGCAAAAGCTCCAAGAACAGATAAAATTGGAAATAAATCCGGTATTTCTTGACAATCTATTTCTATACCTTTTAAAGGATATTTATTAAGATTCCCATTAATGATAATTTGGCTGTTTATTTCATTATAATCAATATTTGCGCCCATTTCTTTTAAGATTTCAATGATCTTTTTATCTCCTTGGAAATTATTGATATTTAAGTTATTAATTATCACATATGAAGGTTTGCGAGATAAGATTGTAGCAGCCATTATAAATGCTGCAGAAGAAAAATCACCTGGTATTTCATATAATTGAGATCGATATTTTTGTCGACATAATACTGTAAATTTCCGATTCTTGATATCTTCTTGAATATTTATCCCAAAAGCGTTTAAAACATCAATAGTTATCTTTACATAAGGATAAGAGACTAAAGGAGTAATTAGTTCTATATCGATATAATCTTTTTTTTTACAATTTAATAGCGGTGATACAAATAATAAAGCTGTAATAAACTGTGAACTTAAATCTCCACGAATTTTTATTGAAAAACAAGTCTGTTTTTCTCGTTTTATCTGAATTTGATCCTCTGTTAGCTTGAAAACTCCTCCTAAACATTTTAAAGCATTGAGAAGTGGAAGAATTGGACGTTTCCGTTTTAAAAATTCTCCTTTTAGTGAAATACCCCCCTCTATTATTAGTCCTAAAGCACTGAATATTCTAATAGAAGTTCCTGAATTCTTACAGTCAAAAGATTCAGTAATAGGTTTGAACTTTTCATTGATTCTTTCCACAGCATAAGAATCACCGTTCGTTTTTAATATTTTTACTCCTAAAGATTTTAAAATATTCATAGTAATTTCGACATCTCCGGTTGTTAGAGGTTTTTTGATTATAGAGATCCCTTCACCAAGACTAGCTGCTATAAAAGCTCTGTGTGAGTAGCTTTTTGAACCGGGGGCAACAATTTCACCTTGTAAGCCAGTTTTTATTGGATTTATTGTTAAGTCCATTAAATGATAAATGGAAAGTTATAGATATAATATTAATTAATAATATTGTAGATTAATTGAATAATTATTTTGGAAAGAGGTAATCAAAGTGGGAGAAAATACTTTTGGTGAACGTTTTAAAATAATTTCCTTTGGAGAGAGCCATGGAGATTTAGTAGGAATTATTGTAGATGGAGTGCCAGCAGGTTTGGATTTTGATGAAAATTATATTCAATATGAATTAGACATGAGACAACCGGGACAATCCATTCTAACAACAACTCGTAAGGAGAAAGATAAAGTGAAGGTGTTATCAGGAATTTTTAATAATAAAACAACTGGGGCTCCAATTTGTTTAGTAATTGAAAATGAGGATATAGATTCATCTAATTATATAAAGTATAAAAATATTTTAAGGCCTTCTCATGTTGATTTTACTATTTTAAAGAAATATGGCGGTTATGCAGATTATAGAGGTTCTGGGCGATTTTCTGGAAGAATTACCGCAGGGTTTGTAATGGCAGGTGCGATTGCTAAACAAGTTTTAAGAAAGGCGGGTATTTTTATTTTTGCCTATACAAAAAGTATAGGAAACGTAGTAGATGAGGAGAATTACATTATAAATAATCATGAGAATTTTGTTAATTTAAGAGAAAAAACACTTGTGAGAGCAATCAATATTGATAAAGCTAAATTAATGGAAGAATTAATTAAAAAGGTGAAAACTCAAAAAGATTCTATAGGGGGAATAATAAAATGTGTTGTAAATAATTTTCCTGTTGGTATTGGAGGACCTATATTTAACGGTATTGAATCAAGAATAAGTCACGCAATCTTTTCGATTCCAGCAATAAAAGGTATCGAATTTGGAGCTGGATTTAAAGCCGCGAAAATGAAAGGATCTGAGCATAATGACCCATGGGTATTAACAGAAGGACAAATACAAACTGAAAAAAATGATTCAGGCGGTATTATAGGTGGAATCTCTACTGGCATGCCAATCGAATTTGCAGTTGCGGTAAAACCTACTGCTACTATAGGTATTCCCCAAAAAACGGTAAATCTGGAAACAATGGAGAATTTAGAGTTTGAATTCCATGGAAGACATGATCCTTGTATAGTACCAAGAGTAATTTCAGTGGTTGAAGCTATGACTGCTATTGTTCTTATTGATTTTTTATTAATCGAAGGAGTAATTCCTAATATATTTAAACCTTAAAGTACAGTCTAAACATTTTATAATAAATTAATAATTTCATATATTCATTTAAATACAAATAAGAAGTACTATTAATTAATAATGAAAAATTTGAACACTAAATAAGTTTGAAAATGTCATCTAAAGAAGAATTTATAGAAGATGTGGTAAAAGTCATTGATAGATGGTCATTTGAACAATGTGCCTTCTGTGAGGGGGGAACAATGATTTCATTGGATGGTATGCTTGACTTTAGATGCAATAAATGTGGGAAATCTATGAATCCTGTTATGTATTTAGGAGAAATTGCTAAATTGGTTTTTAATTATAGAGAAAAACAAGAAAATAATAATAAAGAATAACTTAATATTAACCTCCTTTTATAAGTCATGATTAATTAGAGATTTGATATCCGAAAATTATATTGACTTTTTAATATTTATCAACTCAATTAAAAATTAATTAGGAGTTTATCATGGAAAAACCTGTTACAGCAGTTTTGTTAGGAGCAGGCAGAAGAGGTTTACAATCTTACGGGAATTATGCTCTAAAAAATAAAGAGAAATTAAAATTTGTGGCTGTAGCTGAACCCATTCACACAAGACGTGAGAAATTTGCAAAATTACATAAAATTCCCACAAGTAAAACTTACGAATCTTGGGAAGATTTACTTGATGAAGAAAGACTGGCTGATCTTGCTTTTGTATGTACTCAAGATCAAATGCATACAGAACCAACAATTTTAGCATTAGAAAAAGGATATCATGTTCTTTTAGAGAAGCCTATGGCTCATAATTTACAGGATTGTATTAAAATAGTCAAAAAAGTGGAAGAAACTGGGAGAATTTTAGGTGTGGGACATATTTTACGATACACTGATTTTTTTTCAACGATATATAAGATAATCCAAGAAGGTCTCATTGGACAAATAATCAACATTACTCATAGAGAAAATGTTATGTGGTATCATTATGCCCATAGTTTCATTAGAGGACCATGGGCAAACATAAAGAAATCTTCACCAATGATTTTAGCAAAGTGTTGTCATGATCTTGATTTACTTTATTGGATAGTGGGCTCTCTTCCTAAAAAAATTAGTTCGTTCGGAGGTTTATTACATTTCAAATCCGAAAATGCTCCAAAAGGAGCACCTAATTATTGTTTAGATGGATGTCCAGCAAAAGATACATGTTTATATTATGCTCCTCGGATTTATATCGATATTATCCCTATGATTCAATTAATGGAAAAAAGTGCAAACCATTATTTAAAACTATTAGGAAGATTAAGAAAAAATCATGTGTCCTTCCTAACTCACATCTCTAAAATAATAGCTCCCCTTAGAGAATTGAGGTATTATAAAGATTTTCCTGTATATTATTTGTATACAGGTCAGGAAGAAGATTATTCCGATGAAGCAAAAGCTAAGATTTTAAAAAAAAGTCCTTATGGTCGATGTGTTTATCATTGTGACAATGATGTAGTTGATCATCAAATAGTAAATATTGAGTTTGAAAATGGAGTCACAGCTAATTTGACTATGCACGGTTTTAGTGAACGTGAAGGTCGAACATTAAGAATAGATGGCACCAAAGCGACAATTATTGGTGAATATCACATAAGTGGGGAGAAAATTACTTTTTATGATCACCTTTCTGGGAAAGAAAAACTTCTATATAAGAGAAAGCTTAGAATGAAAGATAAAGAATATAGTGAAGGAGATTTTGAATTAGTAGATACCTTTATTGAATCATTGATTAGTAAAGAAAGGGTTCATCCTTTAACAAGTGCGAAAGCGTCTCTCGAAAGTCATTTAATGGCTTTTGCTGCACATGAATCTCGTTTAAATAATAAGATAATTAATATGGAAGAATTTCGAAAGCAAGCTGGATTATTATAAATCTCTCCATATTCTGATTTATTCTTTAAATTAAAGATTAATTATGTTTTACATTATTAATAATAAAATTGTTCACATAATTTTTTTCTAAGTATTAATTTTAAAATTTTTAGATAATTTTATTATAATAAAGTTAATTAAATTCTTTATATTTAAAATTAAATTTTAAATTGCGAAAAAATATGGATAAAAAGATTGATACCAGCGACCAATTCATAGAATTCTATAAAAAGAAGGGAGATTATCTTGTATCACTTGCAGAAAATCATTTTAAGAATATAGAGTATCGCAAATGTCTTGAATTGTTGAATCAGGCATATAGCATGTACATGAAGGGCAATTATACTGAACTTGCTGAAAAAACTAAACAA
>JBHLKV010000014.1:0-21865 GCA_048886305.1 Candidatus Hodarchaeota archaeon | reverse complement strand
TCATAACCAAAAATTCTAAGAAATCGAGACAATTTGCCTAACATTCCATCGGTTAAAAATTTCATATTTAGTAAAAATTGATAATAAATATCACTTAAATCATTCTATAAATTATATAATTAAATCATCATTTAAATTATATAATTGAGATTTATATTTTTCTATAACTTATAATTTGATTACAAATGGAAGTTAAAAATCTAATGGAAAAAGCCGTTCGGTTTCATGGGCACATCTGTCCTGGTTTAACGATGGGCGTTTTAGCAGCTAAATATATTTTAGAACACGGCTTTAAATATTCGCATGACGAAGAATTAGTTGCTGTAGTTGAAAACGATAATTGTAGTGTTGATGCATTACAGGTAATTTTAGGAACAACATATGGTAAGGGAAATCTTATTCATAACGATTATGGAAAAAATAATTATAACTTTTACGATCGAGATAATAAAAAAGCTATTAAATTAGCACTAAAAACGAATATTTTTAAGAATAAAAAGCTAACGAGAGATGAGAAAGTTCAAATTTTGATGAACTCGAAACCTGAGGATATTTTTAATATTTATGATATTGAATTTGATCCTCCTGGAATGGCTGAATTAGAAGAATCCTTGCCATGCGAGATTTGTGGAGAATTAACAATGTCATCACGTCTTATGTTTTATAATGACAGTGATATGTGTGTTCCATGTTATAAGAAACTTCGTTCAGAATAATATCCCAAATATTAAATGAGATTTTACCTCAATTAGTAATAGATTTGGAATATTCCTTCTTGCTGTGAAAATATTTGAAAAAAGTTAGTTCAAAAATCATACCTGGTGCTGGACCTTTTTATTTTGATGGAAATCAAATCGGCATCATAATGATACATGGTGGGGGTGGTGGAACATGTGCGGATTTAAAACCATTAGCAAAAGACTTGCATAAATCTAAAGGATATACGATTCATATTCCTTTATTACCGGGTTTTGGAACTACACCAGAAGAATTAAGAAAGACATCAATACAAGCATGGAAGACCGACTTAATAAAGGAAATTAATGAAATTAGAGAGAAATGCCAATATATAATTCTTGGTGGTCATAGCATGGGAGGGCTCCTCACATTAATTATGGCGGCTTATCACATATTTGATGGTATCTTCACAATTAGTGCCCCTATAGGTATTCAAAGATTCGGATTTAAGCTTGTACCCCTTGCTAAGTTATTTATGAAATATCATTCTATAGCATCAGATAAATTTCAAGAGGAAACAGATAATCGCTGGGTAGGTTATGATAAAATACCAATTAATATTGCGACAAAAGCTAAAAAACTAATGAAAGAGATGATTGAAAATCTATTTAGAATTAAATGTCCTACAATATTGTTTCAAGGTAAATTAGATTCTGAAATAAAAAAAGATAGTATGGATTATATTTATGATAACATTAAATCCAAGAATAAGAAAAAAATCTGGCTCGAAAATAACACACATTCAATATTAAATAGTCCAGATCATCAAATAATTGTTTCTGAAATTCTAAAATTCGTTGATGAGATTTGTCCTTAAAATATAAATTATTATTTTAATTATTAGAATTATTTAAGATACTTTCATTTTTAAAAACACTATGGTCATGATAATTAGAGAATTTACTGAACAAGATATCGATGAAATTACAGACTTGATGAAAAGTCTTTGTTCTTTAAGAAATCAAGAATTTGACGAAGAAGCATGGAGAAACGACTTGGAAATAAAAATGAAACAAGATTTAAATTCAGAAGTTATTATAGCGTTTGAAGAAAATACTAATCAAGTTATTGGAATGGGACATTGCTCTATTAAGACTTCAGGCAATGGTCTTAGATTTGGATATATATCTAATTTAATTGTAAAAGAAGAGAAAAGACGAACTGGTATTGGTGAAAAATTACTAAGAAATATGATCGATTATTTTCGAAGAAATCACATTCAATCAATTAGATTAGCATTAAAACCAAATTTAGATGAAGCTGCTAAATTATTATTTATAAAATTGGGTTTTCAAGAAATTTTACGTATATACGAATTAATTATTTAATACCTTTTAACGATAATGAAGTTAAATTCTAAGTTAATAAAGATAATAATGATTAACCAATATTTTTAAATTATTTAAAACATAAGATGATTAACTTATGATTAAGAAGATAAATAAAGGACACACGTTATTAGTTAAAGGACCTACAAGAGTTACATTAATAGAAGGTAAAATAGATGTTTTTGGAAAGATTTTTCTACCAATAAAAGATGTTGTAAGCAAAGACATGCCAAATAGTGAAGATCAAAATGTCTTAATAGTACCAAGCGCCCATAATTATCCTCTATATGCATTAGAGAATTCAAAATTAGAAATATTTACTAATTTAAAAGAAAATGTCGAATTAATAGAAGAAAATTCAATAAGTAATAAATGGAAAGAAATCAAAGATTCAATTTTGGATGATTTGAAAAAAAAGGATCGAGAATCACCTCTAAAAATAATGGTACTTGGGATCAGTAGTGGCAAAACGACACTTATTAAATATCTGGCAAACAATTTTCTTAACGAGGGTTTACAAGGAGGTTATCTTGATTCAGACCTAGGACAGCAAATTATTTATCTTCCCACTACAATTAACATTGGCAAGTTAGATGATTTCATAACTTCAAGTGATAATATAAATTCTGAAAATACTGTATTTATAGGAAGTACTTTCCCAAAAGGTAATTATAAATTTATCGTTTCAGTATTTTGTAGAGAATTAATTAACGAATATTTGGTAAATAATAAAAACACAGATTTTTTATTAATTGATACAGATGGATGGATAAAAACTGAAGCAGGAATTATTTATAAGAATTTTTTCATTAAGACTGTTGATCCCGATGTATTGATTATATTTTATGATGAGAGTATTGAAGAACTAAAGAAGATTGAGAAAATAACATCAAGTCAAAGAAAAGACAGGAAAATATATCTTATCAAGGAAAAAAACAAATATTTTTATGAAAAAAGTAAAGAAGAAAGAAGATTTCTAAGGCAAAGCCAATTTTCTAAGATATTTGAGAAATATAGGAAAATGTCAATCCCTTTAGATGATATTAAATTTATAAAAACCGATTATGATAAAGATAACGAAAAAATTATTGAGACTGAAATTAAAGTCAATGATTTAATTAATCTCCCATACCATTATGTGATTATAGCATTATGTACTGAAGACTCTGAGTTGATAGAAATAGGACTTCTTTTTACTATCAATGTTGAGAAAAATTATATATTATTATTTTCTGACTTAACCTATAAGCAACAACTCGATATAAAAAAAATACTTCTAGGAAGCCTTAGACTTAGTACTAAAGGTAATCATCAAGGATATCTTTATCTATAATATAATACAAGTTATGAACGATCTTTATGGAAACAGATCCACTAACTAAATTTTTAAAGTTAATGTCAAAAAGCATTACAAATTCAGATTTGGAATTAATAAACTTAGGAAGATCGCTTGGACTAGACTTGGTTTCTTTTGCAGAATTAAGAGCTTCACAAGAAGATAGTTTTGCCGATAAGGTAAGGAAAAAAGCTTTACATAAAATGGAAAAAGATAAGGACAATGTTTTAACTGAGAAAGACTCTTTTTATGCAGGAAGCATTGATTTCATGGTTTCAGATGAACCTGAAGGAAAAAAATTCTTTTTATTAGAAACCAATGGAGGATCTCATAGGGGGCTCTCAATTATAACGAAAAAGCAACAAGCTATTTTGTATGATGGATACTATGAAGCTATTAATCAAGCAAGAAAATTAAATAAGAGAAATAATAATAAAGCCTTAATTTTAATTGGCGTACCAATTGATGATGCTTTAATTCATGAAAAAGTTATAATGGTGGAATATTTTAGAAGAAAAATAAAAAAACAGGGATACTCAGTTAAGATTTTTAATACAGACAATTATAATAGGGATTTTAAAGCAGAAATAGTATTCCTAATAGCTGATTATAAACAGCTTTCTATCAATTTAACCTTTTCTGATAATTGGGTTAAATATAAAGATGAAAAGGTAAGTGTATTAATAGGAGATGGAATTGCTCGTCGTCTTAATAATGAGCAGTTTACTAGATTAATTAAAGAAGATTTTCATAAGATAAATACTATAATTGTAAATCCCGTTTTTGAGGTAACTGATGATAAATCCCTAACTTATTTAGCAAGTTATTTCAGTAAACATATCCTCGAAAAATATAATCTAAAATACTTGTTGTTTACTAAGGCATATAATGAAGAAGATTTAATAAAGAAATTGATGTATGCTATAAGAAAATATAAGAGGTCTTTTATTATTAAACCTAGTGGTGGTTCGGGAGGAGCTGGAGTAATGCCGATATCGAAAGATGAAGATCCGACAAATATAAGAAATATTATCAAAGAGAGCAAAAAAGAGTTTTTTGCTAAATTCATGAAAAGTAGGAATCCTTACCCTTATACTATTCAAGAAATGGCAGATTTTAGTTTAATTCAATGGAAAAATGGAACCCATACATTTGATATGAGAATTTATTTAGCTCAAAAATTGGGAAAAATAATTCCGATTGGTGGTTTGGCAAGAATAGCTCGGGGAGAATATAGCGGAAGTTTAAATAAACAAGAATTCGTTGTTAATTTATCAGGGTATAATGGACAAATAGAAGTTGAACGAGGGCGAGCTATCTCAAAACAAGACGGTAAACTTTTAAACTTAACTATTGATGATTTTGTTAATATGTTTTGCATAGGATGTGTTCTTTTTAAAAGCATTGCTGAAAATTATGAAAAAATTATTAATTTTTCAGATTGGGATAAATTACTCGACTGAAATAAAATGAATCTTGAAACTTTAAAAAAATTATTGAATATATCTAATAGAAATACCTTATATGATGAAATCTTAAAAGATTTTCGGAGTTTTAATAGTTTAGAATATGTTCAATATAATGAACTTAAAATATCTGATGGTATAATCCCAGTTTTAAAAGTTGCAAATAATTTAGATATTAATGAGATTAAAACTGTAAAATTATTCATAGGAGCACAACATAATGAATATAACGGTCTATTTGGAATATTAGATTTTTTTAAAATTCTTCAGAAAGGGGAAATTAAAATTAGTGATACTCTTAAGAATACCCAAATATTGATTTTCATGCCTTTAATGAATCCATATGGATTTCTGAACCCTCAAAAAAATAATAAATCAGGATATTATTTAAGAAATGGGGAAAATCTTAATAGATTTTGGCGAAGAGCTTTTGTACCTGAATTCGAGAATGGAATGGAAGATTTAGATGAATTACCCTCTCCTGAACAAGTAAAAATTGTTAAAGATTTGCTTGATGATTACTGGAGAAACGAGAAAATATCAATTTATATATTAGATTTTCATGAAACTTCCTTAATTGAGAGATTTCCAATTGAATTAAATCAAAATTTTTCACCCTATTATAAATTTGATCACTGGCTCAAGGAAGGGATTATATATAATATTATTAAACTAAATAATATACGCTATTCTAGAAAACCTTTATTTGTCAAATGTAATCCTTCAGCTGATCATACTCATATAAATTTAACTTATGAACAAGTAGAAAACGTATCTGAGAAACTACAAGAGTATCTTAGCAAAAATTTAGGAGTAGGTAAGTTACCCTTTTATTTCTGTTATGGTAACAAAAGTAGAGATTATTGCAGAAGATTGGCAAATCTAGTTTATGATAAACTAAAAGGCAAATTATGGGAAACATATTTTCCTGCTTTTGATCATTCTTTCATTAATCATGGTTGCTTTATAAACATGAGCGATGCTACAGCCAGAAAAAATGTTATATCGATGGAATTGGAATCTCAAAAGCAATTCTTTAACATCTTTGATGAAATTGAAAAATCTAAATCAGAGTTAAATTATTTTGAAAAAAAATTGGATCTAATAAATTTAAGTATTGAATTAGCATTAGAAACCATAAAAGAAATGATAAACTTGATTTAAAACTTCTATATTCTATATGTTTTAATTATATTTCTTTAATTAATTGGAGTTAGCAATTCTTCATTTTGGTATTTTTTTCCATTTAGACAATCCATATGGTAATATACAGTTTCATTACCATAAAATCTTCCATTTATAATATTTCCTAAGGTAAAGTGAAAAACATCTTTTAAATGATCAATTCTAATTTCCATTCCACAAATTTTACATTTATTCATTCTGTTAATTATTTAATTCTTTTTGAAATTAATCTAAACTAAATTATTTAAACTAAACAAATAAGAGAATTAAATAACTAAATATCTATGAATTAAAAAAATTCAATGATGCTCCAACTAAGACCAACTCATTCTTTTTCTGACTATGACCCCCTTTCCTTAAAATTAATTGATGGTTTTCTTGGGTTTCTAATAACAATTTATTTTGAGTGAAATTTTTCAATTTAATTATTCTATCATTTCTTGTGTGGATTAACATGACTTTTTGAGAAAGATTTCTCCATTTTTCAATAGGAAGTTCATTTTTTACAGAATCTATAACTAAATAAGGAGATAATTTCTTATTTTCATTTTCTTTAGGAAATAGTTTAACTCCTTTAAGAATATAGCTAATAATTATTAAAGGATTGTATTTTGGAATATTTTGTTTATAATATGACATGGAAGATATAGCAACAATTTTCTTGATGTTTTGATTAGGAAAACCTCCACATAAAACAGTTACGGCTCCAATGCTAAATCCAACACAATAGATTTCCATCTGAGCAAATTTTTCATTTGATTGGATCCAATAAACAATTTTTTCAAAATCATCAATTCTTTTTAAAAATTGATTTCGCTTCCCAGCCTTTTTGGATTTTCCAATCCCTCTTGCATCATAGGCAAGAATTATGTAACCATTATAAGCCAAAGGAAAGTAGTAGTATTGGAGTGTCATCTTTGTATCAGAAAAACCATGAGAAATAATTATAATAGCATTTTTTGATTTAATTGCTTCTTTATTTTTCGGAATGATTAAATCTGCTGATAGATATCTGTTCTTTTTCTCATTTTTCGTATTAATTTTAATTTTTACTTCTGAGATCTCAAGATCGTCTGGGTAAAGTGGCATCCATCTTTTAAACCATAAATCTCTAAAGCTAAAATAGATCTCAAAAGGAGTAAATATAATTAAGAATGTAGTTGTTGATAAATTAAGACATGTTTGAAATGTGTTGCCGAAGATATTATCGTTAACATGCCAGATATAAGCACTAACTATGAAAGAGATAATAATTATTGTTATACGTTTTTGATTCTTGGTTAAAATTGTCATCACTGAGATTGGACATTAAAAATATAAAATAGAAATATTGAATGATTATATTTCTTAAAAATCTCTACAGTTCTTTGAGATCTTTTATTTTTTAGCTTTATCTGGAGGACATCCAAAATCGTCCCTAACGTGACATTCACGTTTACTTGAACTTCCTGGACAAGGTTCACATTTTACTTTTCGTAACATCCTTTCTACTTCATCTATATCTTGTCCAAATTCTTCTTCCTCTGATTCATCTGCTAACATTTCATCTTCAATTTGGCTAAGATCATAATCAAGATCCTCTTCTAAATTATCTTTTTCCTCGTATAAATCTATTACTTCATCTCCTTCATCATCAACTTTTCCTCCAGGAACTTCATCATTTTCAGCTTCTGCAGGTGAAATTTTTTTCTTTGCCATTTTTTACACAACTTGCTTTAGTTGAATTTTAACTTTTTATTATCTTACCTATATAATATTTGTTAAAATTTAATTTTATTATATTTTGGCCTTCACAATATAATAGTTATTTTAAATCTAAGAAGATCTTCTTATCCTTTTAAAGATAAATTATTATAAGTAATATTTTCCATCTGAGTTAATAGCTTGTCATTTTGACTAAATTTCTTATAGAAATTATTTATTTTGGAGAAAATAGAATATAATTCTTCATACTGGTAAATTTCAAATTTGGGTAAATTAAATCGCGGTAGTACGTATTTGAATGGAATATTTGGTATAAGATGCTTGCTATAAAGTAGCTCATTTAACAAGTCGAATTGGATATTAGATTTTGAGTAGAGTTTTTTAAAATATAACAAAGTTACTAATGAATCAGTTAAATTCTTATAAAAATTTATATTTAGTCTAACTTCGATATTTTTTCTACTTAACTGATTTAATACTAAATTATTGAATGACTTTGAGTCAATTGAATTTAATCCGTATTGTATTTGTGAAAGACTTTGATTTATTTTCCCTAAATAAGATAATGAAAGAGGAAACTCTTTGGGTAATGGTAATCTCCTAACAAAGCTTCCGTTAAATCTTAAATAGCCACCAGACATATGTAGAGAACTAAATAAAGATTTGAAGGATAAATCTATAGTATTTGAGTTCATAATTGCTAGTAGACTGAATAATTGATCTGTTGAAAATGAAGGAATAGTTAAAAAATACAATCCGGTAATATTTGTAAATAATCCGGGATCATAAACCCAAGTGAGATCTTTAGCTATTTCTCTAAAGATTAATTTTTCAGTTGTGATATTATTCCAGATTTTTTCGAAGCTGGGACTATATTTAAAATATGAGATTTTAAAATCTTTTTTCGCAATCCTAATATGTTTATCAAACTTAATGTGATATTTTCCTACATTTCCAGTCCCAATTAATAAGAGATCACTGTCATTTTCTTTTCTTTCACTGATATTATCAAAGTATTTGGAATAATTTAAAAATCCAAATGGTCTATATTTAATTTTTAAATCGTCAATCACCGCTGCCATTGGTTTAAAATTCTCATATAGATAATTTAATAAATTAAGTTTACCAGATATTGGAATTGTATTAGCAGGAAGGCTCTTTATTGAAAGTTGAGGTAATTTATTTGAATAACTAAGATTATTTTTATTCATATCTTGCAAATTATCGAATTTTTTAATTGAAACTAAGTTATCTTTATTTGGATTCTTTTTTAGAAGAGAAAATATTATTGGATATGCTGATATTTTTTTGAAGACAGGTATGGAAGAAATATTGATTATTTCCTTAAGGACTGTATTATTTATAATTAAATTTCTGATTTTTATACCATAATCGGCTGATAAGAACTTATTTGTTGTTAAAAAGGTAAGGAGCCCTTCATTTTGCTTTAATAATTCTACAGATTTTTCTATAAAGATTATAGATATATCAAATAGTCGATAAGCTGATAAGAATTTCTTAATTAATTTCTTCTTATAGTTATTCTTTATTTTTTTATTTTCAATATAAGGGGGGTTTCCAATAATTATATCAAATTGATCTGAATTATCTTCAAAAAGGAAATCTAAATTATAAATATGTAGCTTGATATTAAAGTGATTAATAATATGATCTAAATTTTCAAAAATTACATTTTTTATTTTGATTTCATTAAAAGGAAAATGGGTTAAATCCTCTGTAAAAAGCCATAAAATCAAACTCATTTTTGAGATATTATAAGCTGATTTTTCAATCTCAATTCCATAGAGATGTTTCTCAATTATTTTTCTTCTTAAATCAAATTTACTCTTTTCTGGATTAAGAATTTCATAAATGTAGTACAATTTTTCAGCAGCAGAAACTAAAAATCTTCCAGAACCACATGCAGGATCCAATATTTTTATGTTTTTAATTCTTTTTCCTAATTCTTTCTTTAGATCTTGATTTTTAGTTAAATTAAAAATTAAAGTTTCAAAATTAAGTATATGTTGGTCTATATTTTGCGTATTTAACAATTCTTCAAAATATAACCTTAGAACATTAGATACAATATAATCAACTACCTGATTTGGTGTATAAATTATCCCTAGATTGCGATAAACGTCCTTTTTTAGAAATCTATTATTTTCAAAGGATTTAACTAAGTTCTCTGCATATGATAAAAATTCTTGAAGGGACTGTTTTTGCATTGAAATTTTAATTCCGTTTATACTATTATTAATTCTTTTTATGTTTATCCTTATTTATAAAAATATTAAGAACTTTTATAAAAATAAAGAAGTTATGATAAGATAAATTTAAGATTTTTTTTAAAAAATTGAATGATAATAATTTTTTACAGAATCTAATAGACCAACCTCAAAATATTGCTAATTTAAGATTTGAGGATATTTCCAAAATTTTAAAGGAAGCACAAAGCATTTTTAACGAAGAAGAACTATTATTAGAATTTAAATTACTTGATAAAAATGAAGAAGTTTATGTGATTGGAGATATCCATGGCAATTTGCATAGTTTGTTAAATATACTTGAGATTATTAAGAAAAATAGACCAAAATATATTATTTTTTTAGGAGATATCGTGGATCGTGGAATAAGACAATTAGAGTGTCTAATAATTATTTTAGCATTGAAAATTCTTAACCCTAACAGAGTTTTTCTCTTAAAAGGGAATCATGAAACCTTAGAAATGAATCAGTATTATGGTTTTTTTCAGGAGTTTGTACAAAAATTTAATGACCAAAAAAGATTTAAAGATATTTTAGAAGTTTATAATGTTCTTCCTTTTTGCGCTGTGATTAATAATAAAGTTTTATGTTTACATGGTGGGATTCCTGAAGATAAAGAAATTTTAAAAAAATTAAAAGGTTTAAAACACCAAAATATTAATTCCGCGTTTAAATCAGTTGCAGAAGGTTTATACCAGATTATATGGAATGATCCGAAAGAAGGACTCAATGGATTCTCTGAAAGTTTCAGAGGTCCGGGTATTAAATTTTTTGGAGAAGATGTATTTAACAATTTCTTGAAATCGAATAATCTTAAATATCTCATTAGAGCACATGAATGTTTTCCAGAAGGATATAGATGGTTTTTTAATAATCATTTGCTATCTGTATTTTCTTCAGCAAATTATCGAGGAGCATATTCACCAAATCCTGCTTCATATGCTATAGTTAGAAATGATAAGATAATCCCAATTAATATTGAACTATCATAAGGAAAATAGTTCATTTATCGAAATGAGTTTTATTTTGGTTTAAGTAATTTGAGAAGCATCAGGTTTAATGAAAAGGAGATTATTCCCACGAATAAATATTTCATTGTACTTGGCCACTGGTGAACCATCCATAATTTCAGTGCAATTTTCTAAGATTAAGTTCATATAAGCATCTATTTCTTTTAATAATCCCTTATATTCTGTCCCATCCTTCAATCTTAATATGATAACACTGTTCTGTGCATTCTGAAGAATTGTTAAAGGATTTTTAGATTTCTGTTGGTTGTTATTTCTTGACATTATTTTACGTACCTTAATTAAAAAATATGATTTATTATTTGAAAAGATAATTTAAAGATAAATTTTTTTGAATTAAAACCTTTTTATCGGTTATTGAGTATTGGTAGGTTAAAATTCTTTGTGGGTATTTTTTTGAAAAACTTAAATAAGGCTATAGGAAAAAAAAGGAAGATTATTAATAATTATAATAAAACAGCATCTTTTTATGACAATCGATATCGAAAAATACAAGAACAGAAATATGAAACTATTCTAAATAACTATCACTCCAACGCCAAACTAATTTTAGATGCTGGATGTGGTACGGGTCTATTTACTGATTTCATTATCACTTTAATAAAGCGAAAAGGATTTACTCCATTTATTTATGTAGGTACTGATATTTCTTTAGGTATGTTAGATATGTTTAAAATGAGACTTCAAGGATTAAAAATGAAAAAAGTGTTTAATTTGATCTTATCAGATTTAGAGAATTTACCTTTTAGAGAAAATATTTTTCAATCTATATTCTCTCTTACATCCTTTCAAAATTTACCTAATATAGATAAAGGAGTTAGAAATTTGTATAGAGTAGGAAAAAATAACGCAGATTTAAACATTTCTATCTTAAAGAAGAAAAATAATTTGATAGAATTAATAGAATTGTTAAGACCATTAGTAAAAAATCTTAAGACAACTAATAAGGAGAATTTAGAAGATATTATAATTCAATGTATGCTTTTTAAAAGAATATAAAAAATCTACTACTTTTTGAAAGATGCTAATATCTGGTTTAGATCACTTTTAACCTTATATTTTTTCTGAAAGTAATTACATACATTCCTAATATCCCTTTCCAGAATTGAGGTTGCATTTGGATGATCACTAGAAATCCACTGTAACCAATCTATTATTAGGATATTGCCTTTCTCATCTAACACAACATTAAATTCTCCTAAATCTCCATGAATCATATTGGCTTTTTGGTAAATAATTTTCATTTGTTTTATGATTCTATTAAAAATTTTTTCAGGATTACTAATATGTTTATAATAAACTAACTCTTTACCCCTTAAATATGACATTACTACAATATGCCTATTATATCCTATTGGCTTTGGAGTATTTAAATCAAGCTTATATATCTTTTCTAAAGCTTCAAATTCTTTTTTAGCAGCAAGCCTATTAATATATAACCAAGAATGATGGGATCTTTCACCTATTAGATCTCTTAAACGCTTAATACTTTTAAAACTTGTTCTCCCCATTCGATAAATTTTTAATGCAAATATATTTTCATGGTCATCCATACAACTGTAGACGTCTGATTCTTTTCCTTTTCCAATAAGGGGCCCTAACTGACTAATAATATTCTTTTCTACTAATGTATGTAGAGCTAATAAATCATAGGCTATTGAGTTAAGTGTATATCCTACTTCAGATTTTGAGGAATCTCTAATAATTAAATCAAGTTTATGAATTTTTTTCAAGCGAAATAGTGTCTCTTCCATTTTGTATCTTGAATAAAATTTTATGTTGTTGATTTTTACATATTCAGATCTTTTCATACCAATTTCAATTGCCATTAAGATTCTTAGGTCCTCTTTTTCAAGGTCAGGGAGAAGTTTTGCTGCTTCCACATACTAAATTTCTTTTTCTTACTTAAAAGATTTATTAATTTTCAGTAGTAAATCGTTTATCTTCTATATTTTGTATAGATTGTACAACATTAGCTTTAGAAAAATATAAAAAATGATAATAATGAATATTAAAATAACAGTCAGTTTTTGCTAGATAACTCATATTTAATAAAAATCTAATATCTAAAAATCTATCTTAACGAGTGAGTCTGCCATAACAAAAACAAATCGATATAACAACAAAAAGGCTGATAAAATTAGAGAAAAATTAAAGAAATATTGGATATCTGTAAAGGACAGAACATATCAGAAACTCAAGAAATTTTTTAAACATGAAATAAGTAAAAAGGATCTTGCTTATATTGAAAA
Source organism: Candidatus Hodarchaeota archaeon (assembly GCA_048886305.1). Taxonomy (GTDB): domain Archaea; phylum Asgardarchaeota; class Lokiarchaeia; order Sigyniarchaeales; family SOKP01; genus Loki-b32. The sequence continues at coordinate 8,561 of JBHLKV010000014.1, read as the reverse complement.
ATTTGCATTATTAACTGTTCTTTTAATAATTTCGCTTGTTATTTTAGAAATCAACCGATCTATGAGCTACGATAAATACCAAAGAGTTGAGTTTAATTCTGCTGGCGCAAAGCTTTATGCTAATTTATATTATCCTTCAAAAACCTTATCTTTCCAAGATAAGAGACCCTTAATTATATATTGTCATGGCATTGGAAGTAAACGGGATTTTGATCTTCGTGTTCCAATAGAGTTTTCTAAAAGAGGTTTTTATGTAGCATCTCTTGATTATCAGGGACATGGTGAAAGTGGTGGAAATATTAATAATATCGATGAGGCTACTAACGTTCCTGCTCTTGCTCAGGATTGTTCAAAATTACTAGATAAATTGAGAACTATGCCTTTTTATGATGATGTCAACGATTCTCAAGTAGGTTTACTTGGTCACTCTCTAGGAGGGATGGTCGTGCTTATGAATCAAGCTCTAGATCCAGATTTTAAGGCAACAGTTGCATGGGCTCCTTTAGTAAATTTTACCCCACCTCGTTTTGGACTTGAGTGGACAGGATATGAGCAATATATACCAGTAAATTTACTAAATCAAACGAATACAGAAAATCTTTTAATAATTATGCATGTAAACGATGAAGTCTTAGATTTTAATGAAAATGCGCTTAAAGCAAAGGAATTAACAAATTGTACTGTTCTTAATATCACAAAACCTTTAATTGGGGGCGGGCACCAATTATTTTCAGATAAAGTTCTTATTGAATCGATTAATTGGTTTGAATTACACTTTTTTAATTCTGAAAGGATAAATGGACCTATACGTATAACATTCATTTGGAATTATGTAATTATTTTCATAACTTTTTCTATATTACTTATTATAGTTTTTACATTAATATCATACACTTCGAGATTTTTTCGATTAGATTCCAAACAAGATACTATGGAGATGTTAAAGGAAGGCTTTCTACTATCTAAAACAGATAAAATGAAAAATGTTTTAAAAATAATAGTTTATTCAGGATTATTTATATTCAATTGGCAGCTTTTTGCATCGATTTTTGGTTTAATAGGAATATTTTATGCATCGATCGTTTTTATTATTTTATTTATTTGTATAAAAACCATAATATATCTTCAAAAGCTTAGGCAAGAAAGATTTAAATTTGACATAAAACAATTAAAGGATTTAATTAAAAGAGAATTGGAATTAAAGGTTATAATATATACAACTGTATGTGTATGGTATTTCATAGGGATCTATTTAATTTTTTCATATTATTATCCATTTGCCTTTATGTGGCCATCTAATATATATAATGTTTTATTATCAATAGCTATATTTCCAATCTACCTTTCCATAGAACTCTTATTTAGAAAAATCTTGTATCCACAATTAAATTTTCTAAAGTCTGAAAAAACAAAAGCTAGAATAATTGTAATTAGTGCTATAATGATCTATTTAAATTTAATGATATTGGCTCGTAGTTTCGCCTATTTACCATCTGTATTGTTTACATTTGTAGCTTTATTAATTGTAACAATTATTAACACAATAATATATGAACATACAAAACGATTTAGTGCTGTATTAATTGCTTCTTTTGATATTATACAATTATTTTTTTCTGCGGTTATATCCAATGTAATAGGAGTTGGAGCTATTTCACATTTGTTCTAAAATATAAATTTTCCATAAGTCTTTAGAAAACTAATGATTTTATATAAATTAGGAATTTCAAACAATAGAACTGGAATTATGATAGAAATTAAAAATACTAAAGCATCTTTTTTCAGTATTAAATAATTTGTTAAAGTGGATCCTTCTTGAAATTTGAATAAGAAGATCCCTTGATTTAAAAATAATAATATTCCTACACAAATAATAAAGCCAGAAATGTTAAAAATTATAACTTGATGTTCTTGCTCATAAATACCAATTGCTACATTAATGCCAAGGCTTATTAAGGTAATAATTACAACAATTCTAGAGAATAAAATCATATAATCATATATACTTGCTCTTACTTCGCAAATACTATCTGAAGTATGCCAAAATAAGGAAGAATATAAATTCAATATTAAAAAAATAGGTAGGATAACCGAGATCATAGAAAAAATAAAAAATATTCTTATTGTTATTAATCTACTAAAAATTAATTTACTTTTCTCCTCCCCTCTCCTTACGGTTTCCAACATTTTTTCAATTTTGATTTGAATTTCTTCTGGAATTTCCTTTTTAAGCACTTCTAATTGAAAAGTTGAATTGGGGTAATTTGAGACTAAATTTTCAACTGAATTATACCCATTCTTGAATTTTTGTTTAGAACTTTTTGGACCTTTCCATATATAGATTATATCTTTTTCATCATCTATAAATGCGCATATATCATGCAATAATAAGTTTGTTTCTTCAATCCATGCATGCTTATCTTCATAAAACACATAGCTTCTAAGCATTATTTATCATTTAATCTTAAATCTCATTGATTTTTATTTTTTCCCAAATTTTTCAAAAAAGAGATAAATTACCATAAAACAATTTAAAAAAAAAAATTGATATTACTATTCTTGGCTTTTAATCCTATTTTTTATTTCTTGCCACATATTATCAATATAAGTTTTATAAATTTCAATCTCTTGTTCACTTAGATTCTTAAATCTTTTCTGTGCATTTAGATACTCTTCTATAGGTTTTCGTTTAGAAGGATCTAGATACTTGCTGCTTGGTTTTGATAAAATAAATTTGCCATTAATCACTTCATACAAAGGCCAGAACCCGGTCTGCACAGCAAGCCTACCTATCAGTATTGTATCCTTGGGTTCATAGCCCCAACCAGGTGGGCAAGGTGAAAGGATATGGAAATATTTCGAGCCAAATATACCTCTCGCCTTTTTAAATTTTTCAAATAAATCGAGTGGATAAGATGCAATACCCGTGGTTACATATGGAATACCATGAGCTTCTAAAATTTTTGGCATATTCTTTTTATGCCCTAATTTACCTCCAGGTGTCGTTGTAGTTCTTACTCCTAATGGAGTCGAACCACTTCGTTGAACGCCGGTATTCATATATGCTTCATTGTCATAACATGCAAAAATAAAATTTGTACCTCTTTCGGCAGCACCACTTAATGCTTGTATTCCTATATCGGTTGTACCGCCATCTCCTGCGAATGCAAGTACACAAATTTCCTCATCTAAACCCTTATCTTCTAGCGAGGCTCTTATTCCAGAGGCAGAGGCTCCAGTTGTTGCAAAGGGTGTGTGGTAAACGGATATTTTTGTTGAGCAAAAACCTTGCATCCCATGTAGTACAGTTAAGCAAGAGGCGGGTACAGTTATTATAGTTTTTGGACCTAGTGCTTTTAGGGCAATTCTGTAAATTAGAGCCATTCCACATCCTGCACAAGCACGTGTGCCGGGATAAATATATTCTTCTTCAGGAAGATCCATAACATTTACCATTCAATCTCATCCTCCTTTGAAATAAGTTGATTCATCATAATCGTTTAATTCATCTAACTTTAAACCTAAAAAGTCTGTTTTATTAGTAAAAATTCCTTGTTTGAATGCCTTCAAAGCTTTGTAAACCCCTGATATAATATGTTCTGTTTTAATATCTCTTCCTCCTAATCCAGCGATAAATCCTTTAATGTTTGGTCGACTTTTTAATCCATAAAGTGCAGCTTTTAATTCATAGGATAAAACACCTTCATAACCATAGCCTATATCCCTGTCAAATACAATAATATTTTCTTTATCTTTAAAAAAGTCTCTCAATTCTTCTGCAGGAAATGGTCTAAATAATCTTAAACTAACTAGTCCAACCTTTAGTCCTTCTATTCTAAGCTTTTTAAGTGCAATCCTTGCTTGAGATGCCACTGAACCCATTGCAAAGATTATAGTATCAGCATCTTTAGTATCAAGTGTTTTAAATATACCATTTCCATAAGATCTCCCAAATACCTTGGAAAATTCATCATGAACATCTTTAATTATATTTATTGAATTTTCTAAAGCTTTTTGCAATGAATATCGATATTCATAATATCCTGGGGCAGTTCCTTCTGTTCTTTTAATAATATGAGGGGTTGTAACAGGATCAATTCCTTTTACATTTGATATATCAGATAAATTGATATGGTGTTGAAGAGTTGGTAAGAACCGATCAATCTCCTCTTGATTCTCTAATTTAACGGGCATCATTGTATGACTCAGTATATACCCATCATATGCAACTATAGCAGGTAAAAAAACACGAGGATCTTCAGCAATTTTAAAGGCTTGGAGATTAGTATCATAGATTTCTTGATTATTTTCACATATAAATTGTATCCATCCAACATCCCTTATGGTTATGAAGTCTTGATGATCGGTCCAAACACTCCACGGAGCACCTAAGGATCTAGTTGCTAGATTTATAATGATAGGTAATCTATTCCCTGAAGCCCATGGTAACATTTCATACATTAATTCTAATCCGTGAGCAGAGGTTGCTGTGCCAACTCTAGAACCTGTAGCAGAAGCTGCACAACATACTGCAAGTGCGGAATGTTCAGATTCGACTTTTACAAACCTTGCTTTCAATTTCCCTTCCGAAATAAATTCAGCAATTTTTTCAACCACAGGACTTTGAGGTGTTATTGGATATGCAGAAATAACACCAACTTTTGCTTGCCTAAAAGCATGAGCTGCAGCATGATTTCCTGTTAGGATCATTACATTATCTTCAGAAACCTTTTCTTTCTCATTAGATACAGTCACTCATATTTCACCTCTTCCATTGAAATAGCTTTAACTGGACATTCCTCCATACAGATTCCACATCCCTTACAATAATCTAAATCAATTTTAGGGGGAATACTTCGTGATATCACAGCTTCAGGGCAATAAAGCCAACAATTAAAACAACTGGGTTTTCCTGATTTTGCGGGGATACATTTATTTACATCAATTACAGGTATCCATTTTGCCCATGACCCAGTTTTACCAGCTTCTCCTTTAACAGGTTTTTGGACAGAACCGAGGATCTTTTGATAGTCTTTTTTTGATTCATTCATAAAAACACTCAATTTAGATTAAATTTATAGCCTTGTATAAAATCAAAAACAAATAAATTTTTAATTCTTACCATTTAGAATAAAAATTAATAAGGTTAAATCGTAATTAAATTATTAGTTTTTACCTTTATTTGATTTACTTAGAATTAATTTTCTTATTTGAAAAATAAAGACATAAATATTATTTATTTTATTATTCACTTTAGATAAAGTTTAGATGAAGTTTAGGCTCCATTAGTAGTAGAATAATTTTTTGATTTTTTAACAAGAGTAAGAATATTGAAAAATAGCTGAGGTTGAGGTTAAAGTTGGACACTTCTCCCGATATTTCAAAATTATTTACTGACTTAGAAAAATACAAGAGTATAATTGATAATATAAAAGAATGTTATTTCGAAGTTGATTTAAAAGGTAATTTTACATTCTTCAATGATTCTGTATGTAACCTTTTGGGCTATTCACGAGAAGAACTCTTAGGATTAAATTATAAGTACTTTACAGATGAAGAAACAAAAAAAATAGTCTTTAAAGGATTCAATACCGTTTATGAAACTGATAAGCCACTAACAGATTTTCAATACCAATTTAGAAACAAAAAGGGAGATAAAATAATTGGTGAAACCTCTGTATATTTAAAATATGACGCTAATGGAAATAAAATTGGCTTCTATGGCTTATTTCGGGATATAACTAAAAAAAAAAAAGAAGAAGAAAGATTTAAGGAAGAATTAGAAAATAAAGTACAACTAAGAACTAAAGAATTAAGAGAATCTGAAGAAAAGTATAGCAATCTTTTCCACCATTCTATTGATGCTATTTTTTTACATGATTTGGAAGGAAATATCATAGATGCTAATCAAAGAGTGTTGGAACAATTTGGGTATACTAGATCAGAGATTCTAAAATTAAAAATTCCAGAACTTCATCCAATCGAGGAACTTGAATTATCTGAGAAAGCATTTGAAGAAATTTCAAAAAAAGGAGTTGTTCGATTTGAAATTAGTTTTAAAAAAAAAAATGGAGAAATATTTTTCGCTGAAGTATCATCCAGTTTATTCAATATAGGTGGTAAGAAAGTTATTCAAGGAATTGTAAGGGATATAACTGAACGTGTTTTAGCAGAACAAAAATTAAGGTTATCGGAAGAAAAGTATCGCCTTATAACTGAAAATGCTAATGATATGATAGCAATAATTAATCAGCATTATAAATTAGAATTTACAAATGAAAATACAGTTAAAAAGATTTTAGGATATTCAGCTGATGAAATATTAGATAAATACATATTAGATTTTATACATCCTGACGATATTCAAAAAGCAATTAATTCATTTAAGGAGGGGGCAAAGAAAGGTGAAAATGTTGCAGATTTACGATTTAAACATAAAGATGGTACATATGTATATTTAGAAATTACAGGAAAAAGATTTATAACCCCAGATAGAGAATATAAAGGCATTCTAATTTCAAGGGATATTACTGAAAAAAAAAAAAGTGAACAAAAAATAAAAGATTCTGAAGAAAAGCACCGAGATATGATTAATAATCTTGATTTGGGATTTTATCAGTTAAGTTGGGATGGGATATTATTAAATCATAATCCTGCTTTTAGTAAAATATTGGGGTTCGACCCGTCTGAAAATTTAATCAATAAGAACGTTCATGATTTTTGGCAAAATCCTGAAGAAAGGTTAACTTATTTAGATGAATTGAAAAAAGTAGGTTATGTTAAGAACTACTTAGTTCATGCCAAAAAGAAAAACGATGAAAAGATTGTTTTACACCTTAATTCTCATATTTTGGAAAAAAATAAAGAGACTCCTAATATTATTCAAGGATTAATAACAGATATCACAGAAAAATTCAAGTTAGAACAGAAATTAAAGGAATCTGAGGAAAGACATCGAAATCTTTTTGAATCTTTGCCTTTTAGTGTAGCTCTCCTTAATCAAGCAGGAAAGATTGTTTATTGCAATCCTGCAACTGAGATATTTTTTGGATATAAGATGAAAGATCTAATTGGGCAAGATTTTAGAAATATTTCAATTATTCATCCAAGTTATTTACCTCTGATTTTAAAAAGGTTTAAAAAGACTATTAAAGGGGAAAATTTATCACCAATAGAGATTCAGATATATAAGAAGAATGGTAATTTAACTTGGATTAATTATCACACTTCATTAGTATATTTAGGTAATGAATCCTTATTACAAGCAATTATAATTGATATTTCAGAACAAAAACAAGCTGAAATCCTCATCAAAGAAGAAATGAAAAAACTGAAAGAATTAGATCAAATCAGAAAAGACCTTATTTCTAGAGTCTCTCACGAATTAAAGACCCCACTTGTTTCAGTATGTGGAGGATCTGAACTACTATTGCAATTATATAAAACTAATTTGGATGCAGATGTTTTGGAGTTATTAGAACTCATAGAAAAGGGTGGAAAAAGGTTAAAGTATTTAGTTGATAATTTACTTGATATTACTCGTATAGAATATAATAAATTCAAATTAAATAAAGAATTCACCGATTTAACCAAAATTATCAAAGATTGCGCGAAGGAATTACTATATTTAGCTAGAACAAGAAGAGTAAATTTGAATTTAAAATTAATAGATAACTTATATTTGGAGATAGATAAAATTAGAGTAGAACAGGTAATTATTAATCTATTATCGAATGCTATAAAAAATACGCCACCTAAGGGAAAAGTTGAAATAAATTTACAAAAAAATAAAGATTGGGCAGAAATTTCAGTATTTGATACAGGGATTGGATTAACAAAAGGAGAAATGAACCTCTTATTCACAAGATTTGGCAAAATTGAAAGATATGGAGAAGGGTTAGAATATATAGATATACAAGGTTCTGGATTAGGGTTATATATTTCTAAACAAATTGTTGATTTGCATGGTGGTCAGATAAGGGCAGAATCAGCAGGAAGGAATAAAGGAAGCAGATTTATAGTAAAATTACCAATTTAAAAATTTTTTTATTAACTAAATATATAGAAAAAAATGAAGTACAATCGGGAAGAAGTAAGAGAAAAATTTAAGGATTTATTTGAACATTCTTTAGAGTTAATTTATGTTAATGATCTAAAAGGTAATTTTCTTGATGCTAATGATATTGCTTTAAAATCTCTAGGTTATAAAAGAGAAGATATACCAAACATTTCCTTTATAGATTTAGTTGACAAGGAAAATTTAAATAAAGCAATAGAGGTTACTAAAGAAATTGTACAAAGAGGAAAACAAACAGAACGCAGTGAATATAGACTTAAAACTAAAAACGGAAAATATATTTATGTAGAAACTTATGCCATCCCTTTAAAGAAAAATGGTAAAATTTACGCTATTTTGGGAATTGGAAATGATATTACTGAACAGAAAAACGCTGAGCAAAAACTTAAAGAATCAGAAGAAAAATATCGACATTTGTTTGAAGATTCACCTTATTTCGTAGGATTAGTTGATTTAAAAGGCAATCTAATTGATTGCAATAATC
>JBHLKV010000013.1:0-30014 GCA_048886305.1 Candidatus Hodarchaeota archaeon | reverse complement strand
AACGAAAATATATCCTTTTTATAATGAACTCCATCAACAATTATTCAAAGAAATAAGTGTTATAAATACAAATTTTTGTAGTGTGGAGGATTTCTAATATTTTAAATGCCAAAAACCCTCTTTAAATAGTCGATGTTGGAAATACTGAAAATCCTACTCAAGCTATAGCCTTTATAATCTGAACCTAAATTAATGACTTTATTTTATCAATTGTTAATTCTTTTATAGATTTAATAATAATAATATCACCATATTTATATTCTTTTAATTGATGAGCTGAATGGTTTCCTGTAAGTACTCCTATAAATGGGCAATTCAAATTATTTGAGAGCATGACATCTTTAGGATGGTCTCCAATTATAATTATGATGAATTTATTAGTAGGATACTGATTTAACAATATTTCTTTTAATTTTGGGTCCATTTTCCCAAGGTTTTTTCGATCTTCAGTTTCACCTAAGATAAAGTCAAAAAAACTATAAATTTTTAAGTACTTTACTATTTTTTCTGCCATTTCTTGCTTTTTTGAAGTAATTATCCCTAATCTAAATTTATAACCCTTTAGCTCTAACAATTTTTTTTTAACATCTGGTAATAATTTTGATTGATAGATTCCTTTAGTTCCATAGTACTCACGGAAAGCTTTAGCGAGTATTGACGGATTCAGATTTGAAATGCTAGCAAACATTTCTTCCAATGGTATCCCAATCATCTTTAAGATAGTAATTTTTTTCATTTCAGGTAAATTATACTTCTTTAAGGCGTAGTTAAATGAATTGACAATTCCTTTTCTATTATTAATTAGAGTGTTATCTAGATCAAAGCTTAACACTATTTTTTTATTAATACCCATAAAAAGATTTAAAAATGGAATTGGTTTATCTAATAAATTTTAAAACCTCTAAACAATTTTAAAAGAAACATAATTTCCTCAGAACTTTCAATTAATCTTCTCAAATTATATGGAAAACTATTTAATTCAACCTCTTTCCCTTCAGAAATTATATTAATCATTATTTTTATAATTTTTTTATATTTTTCAACTGTATTATTTTCAAAATCTATTTCTGAAATAATATCCCATGCTTTATCTAGTTTTCCGTTCAGGATACACGATATAGAAGCCAAAACATAACTATGTACAATATGAGAATCCCCAACTTTCTTTAGATTAGCCGCTTTATAATAATATTTATATAAATTGTTAACCATTTCTCTTAAAAGAAAATCTTTCGCGTCTTCCAATTGCTCATAAAATTTTATACTTTCCAATATAAGAGTAGCTGCTGTAAAAAATTGCTTGTTTTTCAGTCCTTCTTCAGCAATTTTATTCAATCCTCTTATAATTTGATTGAATATCCCAAATCTATTAAATTCTAAATTTCCTTCAACAGCCATATCATAGGCATTTAAATAACTTTCTGTAGACTCATTTAAATTATTTATCTTCCAATAATTATCGCCTGCTTTTACAAAATGTTTATATGCCATTTCAAAATTTCCTAATTCTTTAAAGACATTTGCCCCATCAAAAAAATTAATAGCTGATTGATTAAAGTCCTCTTCCTTCTCCAAATAATTACCTGCTAAAACAAAACATGAGGCACATTCGATAAGATTATTCTGTATTTCTTGATAACATAATCCAGCACCTCGATAATATCTCGCTATTTTATGGTAGTTTTCTTTTTTCTTCTCAATAGCTTCAGCTAAATCAATATAAGCGCCAGCTTCTCTTTTTGAATATTTTACGAAATGGTCATCTTCATCTAAAATTTTATACAAATTTTTTAATATTTGACAGATTTGAGCTATTGTTGCATTATTATTTTTTTCTTTTAATCTAGTAATCAAATCAGAAAAGAATTCTATTCCATCTAGGATAACTTCTTTTGCTTCATTATATTCGTCTATTTCTTCAAAGCATGAGAAAATCTGTTGATAAGAATAAGATAATAAATCATAAAAATTATGAATTTTTGAAATCTTGATTACTTTTTTATAATATTTTATAGCACTTCTAAAATTAGAAGTTTTAAGATAAAGACTTGCTATGTTTTCATAATTTCGAGCTAATTTTCTTGTTTCATTAAACTCGCTTAAAAGGTTAGTTTCTTGTTTTAGAAATTTAATGCTATTTAATATATTCTTTTCTTCTTGTTTACTATCTTCATATTTTTCATGATATAAATCAGCAATCCTCAAATATAATTCTGCGATTTCATGTAATTTTGCTTGAAATTTATAATCAATAATCTGTTTCTCCCAAAATTTAATGATAATTTTATATAATCTCAGAGATTGGTTAAAATCAAGTTCCTCAATTAATCCAGCAGCAGAATATAAAAATTCTCCTGCTTCAAAATACTCTCCTGAAAAAGCTATTTCATTTGAAAAATTTATCGAAGAAGAAACGATTTTTTTAATCGATTTGATTCTTTCTACAGGATCACTAATTCTTTTAATTTTTGATTCAGATTTTCTGAGTTTTTCTAAAAAATCTGAATAGTCTATGAATTCATCCTCTTCGATAATCTTAGTATCTCCTCAAAAAAATTAATAACTATGCATAACAATTAATATAAACATAAAAACAGTTGGTTTTCCTTCTTAAAGATTAGAAAAATTTAAAAAACGGTACCAATAATGTGGAATTTTATTTTGCACATATAAAATATACTGAATTATTTTTACAAATAGGAAGATTTCAAATATATTTGATACAATAAAAATTAAAGAATTAATTATAAATATAAGAACGATTATATAATTATTAATTAAAATCAAATTATAGAGTAGATCAAAAAGATGAAACAAATTTCTGAATTATTAGAAACTGGTATCTATGAAACGTTAACAATAGAGAAAAAAATGACTGTAGGCGATTTATTAAAAGAATTAAATTTGGAAAATAAATATTTTGGGATCTTAGTTAATGGAAAGAAAGCAGATGAGAATACAATTATCCATCAAACTGATTCTGTTGTTGTGCTTCCACATATTGCTGGGGGCTCTTAGTAAGTAATGATTTATTAACTTTTTTATTCTCTTTTTTAAAATAGTTTATTTCAGATCAATTCCGGATATTTTTTCAGATTCTTTTAAAGATTTACTTTAAGTGGTCTGGGAACAGACTTATAATTCACAGACTTTAAGCTGAGTTTGTAAGTGACTTCCCACAATTTGTGCAAAATTTATTCTTTAGTTTTAATTCCATCCCACAATAGGGACAAAATTTAGAGATTTGAGGTTTTCCAGTAATTTCTACTTCGGTTTTTGTTGATGATGTAGTTTTAGGAGCGATTTCTATTACTTGTTCTGGGAATCCATATAAAATGATAATACTATAAACACTTATCCCTGCAACGACTATATCAGCAAATAAATGTGCTATTAAGATTCCACTAGTTAATTCTGCTCTTGCTAAAATAGCAAGTGCCCGAATTTCCAAAACCATAGATAAGGTTGTGAATATAAGTACTATAATAGTTACAGCTTTATTAGTTTTTAATACGAGTGTTAAAACACCAAAATTTATACATATAGCAAGATAAACAATGCCTATAAAAATCATTGCAACTAAAAAAAATAATGTTGCTGTTAATCCCAGAAAAGCAGTGGCAATTGCTTCCCCTAAATTAGAAGCATTTATGTCAAGATTAAAATTAAATAAAACCATTAATGCTTTTAACCCATTATTTGAGAAAGCCATCAATAATATAGTGACAGAAAACATAAGTATTAAGATACCAGCGATGGTCTTTAAAATTTCAACTTTATTCATATCAAATAATCACATTTCTTTTCATTTAAATTTAAAATATTTTTTTTAATTTATTGGATTATAACAAAAATTAAGATATCTCTTAATTTATAAATTTCCAAAATAAGGATAATAAACTAAAATTTATATTAAAAATTATATTAATCATTATTCTTTAAAAACTTCATTTAAGCTCAATTCTTAGAAGGTCTTCTGCCAATATTGTGTTTGGAAAAATTTCTTTAGCTTCTTCAAGTAATTTTAAAGCATCATCTTGGTATCTTGCTGAGATATGTGTCAAGATTAATTGTTTAGCATTCATTTTTTTAGCATCAAAGGCAGCATCAATAGATGTAGAATGTTTCTTCTCCTTAGCAGTTTCAGCTAATCTTTTAGAATATGTTGCTTCATGAATTAGAACATCAGAATCTTTTCCTAATTCTATTAGAGAATCGCTTGGTGCTAAATCTCCGGAATATGTAATTTTTCTACCTGGTCTTTTTGGACCAACGATTCCTTCTTTTACAGGATTAATAATTTTTCCATCAAATTCAATCTCTAATCCTTCTTGAAGGTTTTTCCATGTTCTACTCTCAGGAATCCCTAACTCTTTTGCTCTTTCAGGATTAAACTTTCCATAACGAGGATTCTCAATAAAAGAATATGCATAAGTGGTTATCGAATGGTTTACTTGAGCAAATTTTATTGAGAAATATTTTGATTTATAAATTAAATTATCTTTTATTTTTACAGTATCTTTGGGAACTTCACTATCTAAGCCTTCAAATTCAATTAAAGTATTATTATTATGATCAATTTCAACAATATTAATTGGATATTTAGCCTTTAAACCGAGAATTCTTTTATGAAGATATATATAAAGGAAAAGATTTTGAGGTCCAAAAATTGTAAGAGGAGCAGTCCTTTCATTTAGACTTAATCGAAATAAGAATCCGGGAAGACCTATAATATGATCTCCATGAAAATGCGTTATAAATATTTTTAAAGGTTTATTAAACTTTAACCCTGCTTCTGCAAATCTACGTTGAAAATCTTCTCCACAATCAAATATTAATAATTCATTTTTATATCTTATTGCTATCGAGCTTAGATTACGGTTTTTAATGGGTGTAGCTGCTGCTGATCCTAAAATAATGAGTTCCATAATGAGTGTTATTTAGTGCTGGTTTTATTTTTTTCTTAACACTGAAATCTCTAACCTTTGTTCGGCATTCTGCTTTTTTAGATCTTCAATTAAGCTTTTAAGTTCCTTCAATCTTAAAGTTAAATTAGGATCTTCTACTGAAGTTGGTGGCGGTCGACTAAGAGGTTGTACATAACTGCTTTCTAATTTTTCTTGTAATTCATTAATTTTTTTGTCTTTTATTCTAATTTGAGATTCTAGTTGTTTATATTTACCTTTTATTTGGACAGCTTCATTTTTAATTGTCTCCATTTCTCCTTCTTTTATTTCAAGTTGCTTCTGTAGAAAAATAGCCATCTCTCTTTGCATTTTTAATTGTCCTTCTAATTCACTTTGAGGTTTAGTTCGTTCTGGTGGTGATTCACCCCTAGATTGTTTAAGTTGTTCTTGAAGAGATCCTATTTGAATTTTAGCTTTATTCAATTTGTTTTGTAAATCTTGTAAAACTTCAGAAGGAGCACCAGATTGTTCTGTATTAAATTCTACTTCGACCTGTTGTATTGTAGAGATATTAGTTTTTAGATTTTGGATCTCAATGTCTCGCTTTTCTAAAAGTTCTTTTAAATCATTAATCTCACTTGTTACCTTAGCCTCTTCCGCTACTTCTTCTCCTTTTTTTTCCTTCTTTTTGAATTTTTCAAGTTTTTTGGTTAAATCTTGTATTTTTCTTTTTGACTTATTTAATTCGTTTTGAAGATCATCAATTAAGGTTTTCTGAATTGAGGCACTTTCTTTATCTCCATCAGCAGCTTTTATTAAGCTCTGATTCAATTTTGAAATATCTGATTTTAATGTGGCAATTTCTTCTTCTTTCTCTTTTAATATTTCACTAATTTCTGCTTTATCATCAACCTGTCTTTTTAAATCATTAATAGTTGAGCGTTGTTTATTTACTTTATCTTGTAATTCATTTACTAAAGCATTGAGAGGAGATTTGGGTTTTAAATCTTCTATTCGAATAACAGAAGAAGTTGATTTTTTATTTGTTAATTTTTCAAGTTTTTGTTGAAGCTCGATATTTTCTTTTCTTAAAAATCCCATTTTATCTTTTAATTCTCGAATTTGCTTATCTTTTTCCTCAATTTCTAATGAGTATATTGAATCCATTGCTTGCATTTTTTTACTCTTTTTTGTACTAACTGCTGAAGGAATTATCTCTTCTTCTAAGTGCATAATATGATCTTCGAGTTCTTCAATTTTATCAAGTAAGGAGAGAATTTCTTGTTCTTTCTTCTCCAAATCCTTCTCTAATTGATTGATTCTAATTTTTAGAGCATCTTCCGGCATTTTGAAAAATTACCTTTAGTCCTCAAAATAAAATTTTCTTATATTTTACTTATACAATTTTAGTAATTAAATTTTAACTAATATGATAATTTTTTATTGTGTGTAAACGTAGTCAATTCTCTATATAAATTAAAATTAGGCCTAATAGAGATTAAAATCTTTAATATTAAATTTGTTGATCTTTTTCATAATTGGAATAAGGCTCAAAATATTGAAAATTGTAAACGCTATAAACAGGAATGAAAGAAGAATGAATGGTAAGTATAATGGTGGCAAAGAAACTCGCTCAAACAAGAAAACAGAATTAATAATCATTCCTATTCCCAAACATAACAAAAGAGCAGGGATAATAATAAAGAGAGATTCCAAGAATAAAATTTTTTTTACAGACTTATTCTTTGATCCGATTGCCCGCATAATGAGAAAATCTTTAGCCTTTTCAATGATCCCTCCTTGTTGATAAAAATTCAATATTAAAAGAGATATTGAAGCTATGATCACAATTAAAAATATCGGGTATAATGATAAATTAAATAGAAAATCTAGATTTTTTTTGAAAATATCATCTAATTTTAGATGAATAAAATCTGTACCCAAATTATTAGTAATGTTAATAATTTCATCCATAATAATATCATAACTTCCAGATTTTAGTTTTAGTAGAACTAGGTTGACTTCATCGTGAGTAAAATTTAATAGCTCACGAGATTCATTTAATCCTATATAACCAGCGTAACCATTAAAGAAACTATCGATTAATACACCACAGATACCTGGACTAAATGATTTATTTAAAACCATAATTTCTAGATATTGATCTAAGGGATATTCAAAGAAATTGTAAGCTAATCCATCACCAATTGTCATATTCGCGAATGAATCTTCATTTGTAAAAAAATTGCCTTCAATTTCAAAATTTTGAATAATTTTTTCAGGATTTACTCCTATTATTGGAAAATTTCCTGTTCTCTGTTTTCCTACTGTTTTATATTCCCCATCAATTATCAGGTGACCATCCAATTCTTCAACATCATAAAAATTTATTAATCTTTCGTCTATCTTTTCTATATCATCAATATCTTCAAGATTGATAATGTCACTGAAATTAAATATATATTGTGCGTCCGTAAAATTTATTGAATCTTCATCCACTAAAATTCTTGGATTTGAAAACATTTCATACATTAAGGAATAGTTATATACAACATCTCTATGACCAATTACAACAATATTCTCACCTTGGGACTTTCTAATCCATTCTTGAGAAGAACTAGTTAAAACAATAGAGCCTAATCCTAAAGTAAAAATTATAAGAGATATAAGTGTAAAGACAATAATATATCTTCTAAATTCTCCTTTTCTTCTTATATTATTAATTATTGAAATTTTCAAATTAAATCCTAGCTTTGAAAGCCACTTTGGAACTAAACTTAATCTTTTCTTGGCATGAAAATTATAAGGTATATCTGCTGAAAAAGTTCTAATTATTTTTTGACTCCCAATTTTCCTTAAAGCATAACCGGTTATAAAAAAAATACCCAAAATACAAGAAATGAATATAACAGGAGTGTATACCCAATCTATATGAAAAGTTATGGGTAATTTTAATAAAAGCATAATTAAATAAAATATTCCAAATGATATTAGGCCCAGAATCCAACCAAGGATAAAACCGAGTATAAAAATGATAAATGCTTCTAGGAGATAAAAGCTATATAGTTTCCCTGGTAGTGTCCCCAACGCTTTCATTATAGCAATATCTCTTTTCTTATGGATTATTAATGTAGTAGTAATGACAACAACTACAACTATCGATAAAATAATCACCAAAATAAGTATTAAAGAGAGAAACTCTTTATATACTAAATTAATCGCACCTGTAAAGAAATAAGTATTTTTTAAATTATTAAAGATTACAATATTTAAACCAAATGAAGATGTGAAATATATTAGAAATTCTGTTAAAGAAATTACCAAAACAATAATCAGTAAATAGGGAATTGTAGTATCTTTTTTCCGATAAATATCTTTTATAGCAAAATCTAGTGAAGTCACTTTCTAAAACATCTGTAATTTTTTTAAATTATTATATCTTCCTTTACTATTTTCCCATCATCAAATAGTAGAACTCTATCCGCTAAACTAAGTAAAAAATCATCATGAGTAGCGATAATAATTGTAACTTCATTATCCTTTAAGTCTTTAAAAAGATCTCGAATAAATTGACTTGTCTTTTTATCTAAATTAGCAGTTGGCTCATCAGCAAGGATAAGTGGAGGATTATTTGATAGAGCTCTAGCAATTGCAACTCTCTGTTGTTCTCCGGCAGATAATTGAAATGGCAGATGTTCTCTGCGTTCTCCTAGCCCCATTTTTCTTAATAAATTAACTGCACGTTCTCTTTGATCTTTAAATTTCATCCCTGCAAGATTCATGGGGAACATAATGTTTTCCTCAGCAGTAAGTGTACTTATTAGATTATAATTTTGAAAAATAAATCCTGAATTTATTAACCTAAATGTTGCTAGTGATTCTTCTTCCATATCAGAAATCTTTATACCTAGATTGTAAATTATTCCTTTGTTAGGAGTATCTAATCCACCTAATAAATTCAAAAGAGTAGTTTTGCCGGCTCCAGATGGACCTTTAATGCAAATAAATTCACTATTTTCAATTTTTAAAGACACATTATCAACTGCTCTAACAATAAAGTCCCCTATTTCATAGTCCTTAACTAGATTCATTGCAACTATGTGATAATTTTTTATCTCATCTTGTTCTAAAGTATTATCTTCTTCTTCAAATTCATCTTTTACTATCAAAATTTCAAAAGTAACTTTAATTTAAATTATAGAGAGTTTCTATGAAAACAATTCGTTAAAAAATCTACTTAAAAAATTAATACCAAATTTTTATAATTTATGATTGAAATTAAATTAAGTTTAAATATTAAAATTTCATATTTATCTTTTAGAGGGAAGACTGAGAAAATAAAATATTTATAATATCCCCTAATTTCCTAATTAAACACCTGCGCAATTCGCGCCAAGGATCAAATGGTACTAAATTTTATCCCAAAGTTTTAAGCCATATGCTTAAGATTTTGATTTTCTCTTCTTCCTTCTTCTTCTTTTTTTAAACATGAATTAAGAGATGCCATTTATTATCTCATTAAAATAAGATTTAAAGGACAGATTTAATTTAACATTAATAACAATTAAGGTATAATTTATATATAAAAGAATATGTAGATTTTTATGGAATTTGAAAAATTAACGGAACTTATTATCGAATTGGAAGTGGATGATATTGCTGATGCGGTAAAGGAAGCATTGGATGAAAGTAAGGATCCTTTTGAGGTTTTAAATGCATTAACTAAGGGGATGGATGAAGTAGGGCGACGTTATGAGGAAAAAGAGTATTATTTAACCGAATTAGTATTAGCGGGAGAAACCATGAAGGAAGCTTTTACAGTTTTAAAACCAGCGTTAGCTGCTGTTGATAAATCCCAAGAGAAAGTTAAAATAATCATTGCTACAGTAAAAGGAGATAATCATGATATTGGTAAAAATATATTAGGATCTTTGCTTTTGAGCTCTGGTTTTGAAATTTATGACCTTGGAATGGATGTTGATGAAAAAATTATTGTTGAGAAGGTGAAAGAAACAAGAGCAACTATAATTGGGTTAAGCTCGCTTCTTACTATGACTGTTGAACAGATTAAAACAGTTCATGAAGCTTTAATAGATGCTGGGCTCCGTGATAAAGTAAAATTAATTGTAGGGGGCGCCCCATTAAATATGGAACTTGCTAAAAGACTTGGGGCAGACGATTTTGCAGACGATGCTGTGGAAGGAGTAAAACATATCAAGAAATTAGCGGGGATGTAATTATAATTTAATTTTTTTCTTATTTTTCTCTTTTCTCTCTAAAATTCCAATTTTTTTAACCTAGATTTATAAATTATAAAGATCCCTTTTTAAGTATTTTATATCTTTTCTATGATTAACGGTTATTTTCATTAAAATATAATAAGAACATTTAAACTCTTTTTAATTTGTTTATATCTCAAGAATTAATCTTTTAAAATTATCCTTTCTAACATATAAAACAAAAAAAATTTTAATATAGGTTGAAATATTAAAGGAGGTTTAAAAAATTGAGTAAGAACAAAAATAATGAAATTAATTATGATAAAGAATTAGATACTAGAGGTTTATACTGTCCAGAACCTCTTTTTGAGGTTAGAAATTTAAGTGAAACACTTAAAGTGGGGCAATGCTTTAAAGTATTAGCCGATGATCCTGCTGCTGAAGAGGATCTGAAACGATGGGCAAAGAGAACAGAAACTCAGTTAGTGGAATTTAGAAAGGATGGGGATGATTTAGTATTTTATTTTAAGAAAGTAAAATGAGAGAGATGAGAAGAAATGGAAGAAAAACATATTCTTTATGTTCAAACCAGTCATGATCCAGAAAGACAATATAGTCCTCTGGTGTTAGCTCAAACTGCTAAAGCAATGGATATTAAAGCTACTGTTTATTATTTAGGGACTGCCTTAAGGATATTAAAACCTGGAGAAGCTGAAAAGATAAAACTTGGTGATTTTCCAAGTGTTAAAGAAATGATTGATAAAACATTAAGCATGGGTATTGAAATATTAGTATGTGAAGCTTCAAAGCGAATGTTAGGTTGGGAAAGAGCGGAACTTATTCCAGGCGTTAAAATTGTGGGAGCTGCAACATTAAATGATTTAGTTTTAGAAGCTGATGCAACACAGTGGTTTTAATATTTATTTAATTGAGATCATTATATTAATAAAAAATAATTTCATAATTAAGGAGGTAAAAATGAGTATATATCTGGATTATCAAGCAGCAAAGCCAGTTGATGTGAGAGTAGTTTCAGAGATGACAATATATTTTAATAACAAGTTTGCTAATCCATCTTCTTTACATTGTGATGGCGATGAAGCTACTGATGCTTTAATTGATTCGCGCAAAAAAGTTGCAGACTTTATTAATGCTCCAAATGCATCAGATATAATCTTTACATCAAGTGCTACGGAATCAAATAATCTAGCACTTATAGGCTCAGCAATGAGAAATAAAAAGAAAGGTAACCATATAATTATTTCAGAGATTGAGCACATTTCAATTTTAAATATCGTTAAATATTTAGAACGTGAAGGTTTCAAAGTTAGTAGAGTTCCCGTAGATCAATTTGGTATTGTTAGACTTGATAAATTAGAGAAATTAATAACTGATCAAACGATTTTAATTTCTATTTCTACTGCAAGTAATGAGGTTGGATCTCTTCAACCAATAGAAGAAATTAGCGAAATTGTAGCAAAAAAGAATATTTTATTTCATACTGATGCTGTAGCTAGTGAAAGTGTTATTCCTCTCGATGTACAAAAAGTACCAATTGATATGATAACATTATCCTCAAATGAAATATATGGACCCAGGGGTGTTGGAGCCCTCTACTTAAAAAAGGGAGTACGCGTGAATCCTATTATCATCGGTGGTGGTCAAGAACGAGGATTGAGATCAGGTTCTGAGAATGTCCCAGGTATCGTTGGTTTTGCTAAAGCAGCAGAAATTATGAAGGCAGAAATTAATAATGAAGCATTAAGACTAAAAGATATGAGAGATAAATTGATTCAGGAAATATTAAGTGACGTTCCTTATTCTTATTTAAATGGACATCCAGAAAAACGTCTTCCTAATAATGCACATTTTAGATTTGATTATATTGAGGGTGAATCATTAATATTATCCCTAAAAGATCAAAAAATTGCCGCTGCCACAGGTTCTGCTTGTTCATCAAAAACCTTAGAACCTTCCCATACCTTAATTTCAATGGGTTTATTACACGAAGAGGCTCATGGTAGCTTATTATTCACGCTAGGCAGATTTACAGAAGAAATTGATGTCAATAAGACAATAGAAGTTTTACCTGGAATTGTTAAACGATTAAGATTATTATCCCCCTTAACGCCTCCTGATTTAATAAAAAAGTATAATGAGGTGAATGATTAAAATGAAATCAACTCAATATTCTGAAAAAGTATTAGAACATTTTAGAAATCCAAGAAATGTTGGAGTGATAGAAAACCCAGATGGATACGGTAAAGTTGGAAATCCCGTTTGTGGAGATTTAATGGAAATTTTCATTAAAGTTGGTAAAAATGATGCTGGAGAAGAAGTAATTGATGACATAAAATTTAGGACTTTTGGATGTGGATCTGCTGTAGCTACCTCCTCAATGGTAACTACAATGGCTAAAGGGATGACAGTTGATAATGCTTATAAAATAACTAGAAATGATGTGGCTGATGAATTGGAAGGATTACCTCCAATAAAAATGCATTGTTCAAACTTAGCTGCTGATGCTTTAAAAGCAGCTATAGATAACTATAGAACCAAAGCAGAACCTTACGTTGAAATTGAGGCTAAAGCTTGCTCAGTACCAGACATTAAAATAATACTTGGTGAAGATGAATTTCTTGGTAAAGGAGTTTACAAAAAGATTGATGATTTGTCAAAATTTGATGGAAAAAGAGTTTTAATATTAGATACTGGAGATAAATCCTTAGAACTCGCGATGGACTTGACAAAACATACGGGAAGAGTTATAGTGTTAACTTCTGCTAAAACTACACCTGGCTCAGAAGAATTAAAGAAAAAAATAAAACTTTCAGATGTTAAAATCTTACACGAATCTGAGTTATTAGAAATTCAAGGTACTGATGATGTTGAAAAAGTAATAATTCATGATTATGATGAAGATGAGAAATATGAATTATTCGTCGATACAGTCATCATACTTGAAGTTTAAGCAATTATTATTTTTTTTATTACTATTTTTTAAATAATTTTCAAATTATAAATTAAAACCACTTATAACTGCAAAAGTCATGGATTTTAACTCATATTATCTTTAAGTTATAAAAACGAGTTTTAAATTTAAATGAAATTTATTAAATCATAAAAGTAGTGTAGTACTAATACATAACTAAAATTAAATATGAGTTGGTGTTAATATTTTGACCAAAGTTGTAATTATTGGTGGAGTTGCTGGAGGAGCCTCTGCGGCAGCAAGGTTAAGGAGATTACGAGAAGATATTGAAATTGTCATGTTAGACAAAGGTCCATTTGTCAGTTTTGCCAACTGTGGGCTTCCATATTATGTGGGAAATGTAATAAAGGATCGTGAGTCTCTAGAATTAGTTACACCAGAGAGGTTCCTAGAAAGGTTCAATATTGATGTCAGAGTTAATAATGAAGTAATTTCAATAGATAAAAATAAAAAGCAAGTTAAAGTCAGAGAATTAAAAAACTTGAAAGAATACTCTTTGGATTATGATTATTTGATAATAGCAACTGGCTCAACTCCTATCGTACCACCATTTAATGGTCTTAACGATGTACCATATTTTACAGTATGGACTATACCCGATGCTGTAAAAATTAGAGACTATGTTGAAAAACATAATATAAAGAATGTTGTTGTCGTTGGTGGTGGTTTTATAGGATTAGAAATGGCAGAAAACCTAGTTGAGAAGGGAGTTAAAGTAAAAATAGTGGAAATGTTAGATCAAGTAATGCCACCAATAGATAAGGAAATAGCGCAATTTATTCATCAAGAGTTAATATTAAATGGAGTATGTCTTGTTTTAGATGACCCTGTGGATTCCTTTGGAACAAATGAAGCAAATAACCCTTTTGTTAAAACCAAAAGTGGTCGTGTTATAGAAACAGATATGATAATTTTATCAATAGGTATTAAACCAGAAAGTAAGTTGGCTAAGGAAGCAGATTTAGAATTAACAGAGAAAGGTTATATAAAGGTTAATCATGGAATGTTAACGTCTGATCCCAATATTTATGCTGTAGGAGATGCAATTCAAGTTCATCATTTTCAGACAAATCAACCAATATCTATAGCCTTAGCAGGTCCAGCAAATAAGCAAGGCAGAATTGCAGCTGAAAATGTTGCGGGAAGAAAATCAGAATATAAAGGAATTTTGGGAGCATCTGTAGTTAAAATTTTTGATGTCACCGTTGCTTCTGTAGGATTAACAGAAAAACAATTAAAAAATACCACTATTAAATATGAAAAGATTTATGTACATCCAAATAATCATGCTGGTTATTATCCTGGAGCTATACCAATTACAATTAAATTAATTTTCGAAGTACCTAGTGGGAAAGTACTTGGAGCTCAAGCTGTTGGGGGTCCAGGTACCGATAAGAGAATTGATATTATCTCTACAATAATTAAGTTTAATGGGACCGTTTTTGACTTAGAAGAATTAGAGTTAACTTATGCTCCTCCATATGGTTCTGCAAAAGATCCAATAAATATGGCTGGTTTTGTTGCTGCAAATTATCTTAGAGAGGATATGCCCATTTGGCATTGGCATGACATTAATGAAATTAAAACTAACGGAGGAATTTTATTAGATGTTAGAACAAAAGAAGAATTTAGTGCCAGGACTATTGAGGGCTCCGTGAACGTACCAATTGAAGAATTGAGAAAACGATTAGGTGAAATCCCTAATAATAAGTCAATCTATGTATATTGTGAAGTAGGATATAGAAGTTATCTAGCTACTAGAATTCTTTTGCAAAGTGGATATAAAGAAGTATATGAACTAACAGGAGGATTTAAAATTTTTGAAATGGCAAATGCTACAACAGAAGAAATTATGGCTGCATGTGGAGGATCCGAAAATGTTATTGAAGAATTTGTTCATGAAAAAGCTATTGAAACAAAAGATTACGTAGAGGTTGATGCGTGTGGATTATCTTGTCCAGGACCTCTCAATGCGTTAATCAAATCACTTGATAAATTACCTGAAAATAAAAAATTAAAAATCTATGCTACTGACCCGGGATTTAAATCTAGTGTTGAAGCATATTCTAAATTGAATGATGCTGTAAAATTGTTACATCTCGGAAAGGAAGAGGGGAAGCTGGTAGCTACTTTAGAAAAATTTCAACCTATTGTAGAAGTTTTAGCTCCTGTTAAAAAGAAAACTAGAAAAGAATTAAGACCTCCTGACGCACCTCCAATTTCAGATATTAGTGTTGATGAGTTATATGAACGCCTTGATACTGAAGATGAACCATCACTTTTGATTGATGTTCGAACACCACAGGAATTTTACGGTCCAGGAGGACATATAAAAAATTCCAAATTAATTCCTTTAGGAGAATTATTAAATAATACAGATGTAATAAAAAATTATAAAGATGATGAGATAATTGTGATTTGTCATTCCGGATCACGCTCTATGATGGCAGCACAAATATTAGTTAAAGCAGGATTCAAAGATGTTAGAAATCTCGTAGGCGGGATAATGATATGGCACCGAAAAGGTTATCCCGTAAGGTTAGAAGAAGAGAGAATGACAGGTACCTTTTATTGATCTATTCATTCTCATTCTTTTTTATTAAAAATAAGTGTAAAAGTTATAATTAGGGTAAAATAATTTAAATCAAAAATATTCATTTATTACGAAATTCCAAATTACAATTAGGAGGTTGAAAATTATGAAAGAAACAGCTAAAAAATTATATACTGCATATGTTGGAGAATCGCAAGCAAGAAATAGATACAATTTCTTTTCTAAAATCGCAAAAAAAGAAGGATATGTATTAGTGTCAAAAATCTTTGATGAAACATCAGATCAAGAAAAAGAACATGGCAGTTGGTTTTATAAAATGCTCCAGGACTTCAAAAAGGAAGAATCATTCGATGAGATGAAAGTACTTCCTGATGCAGAATTTCCAACAACCCACGGAACAACAATTGACAACTTAAAATCTGCGATTGTAGGTGAAAACATGGAATGGCAGACCTTATATCCAGACATAGTTCAAACTGCTGAAAAAGAGGGGTATCCAGAAATTGCTAAAAGAGTACGTGCAATTATAAAAGCAGAAAAACATCACTCTGAAAGATATGGGAAACTTCTTAAATTAGTTGGTGATGACGCTTTCTTTAAACGAGGATCAAAGGTCGTGTGGGTGTGTATGGAATGTGGATACGAAGTAGAAATGGATGAGCTCCCTAAAGACTTTAAATGTCCATCTTGTGACCATCCTAGAGAATACTATAGAAAAAAATGTGAGGATTTCTAAAAAAACTTCCATATTTTTAATTTAAAATCAAAATGATTAAATATTAAATTAAATGAAATAAGAACAACCAAATATTCTAAGTGAGAGAATTATGAAAAGAAAAAGTATATATAAATGTGAGGTTTGTGGAAAAGTAATTGAGATTCTTAATCCCGCAGCACCCGAAACAATCTGTTGTGGTAAACGTATGACTTTAATGGAGGAGATGTCCAAAGATTGGAAGCTAGAGAAGCATGTCCCAAAGATTACAGTTGAAGGTAATAAGGTAACTGTTGATGTTGGTATCTCAATGGGAACTCCTCATCCAATGACAATGGAGCACTGGATAATGTGGATTGAAATTATATGTAAAGATGGTTGCTATGAACGAAGGTTTTTAAATCCTGGAGATGAGCCTAAAGCAACTTTTACTGTTGCACATCCTGAAGGTCTTATAGCAAGGGAATATTGCAATATCCACGGATTATGGACATCTCAGTAAGAGTATTAATAAAATTACCTTTTCTTTTTTTTATTATTTAAAAATCTAATATTTAAAGCCTAGTTTGAATTTAGACAATTATAAAGTACTTATTTAGAAATACTGCTTATGTTAATTTTTTTACAGCTTTTTGTTATTTTTTGTTTTTCTGTTGTTATAATTGCTCTCTTTCGCGAGAAAACTGACTTTTTAACATATAGCGTCGCAGCTATGCTTGCAGCAGCTACAGCAACGTTTCTATTTTCACCAGAATCATTTACAATTGATGAATTTATTCTTGCGATAGATTGGCCTGTTATTTTCTTCTTAATCTCTTCATTTACGATTGTTGTTATATTGGAGGAACAGTTAATTTTTCAAGAATTAGCTTTAAGAATCACTAGAAAATTTAGTACAAATACTCGAAAATTTTTTTGGGTTATATGCTTAATTTCAACCTTAAGTGCTGCGTTTATTGAAGACATTTCTGTAGCTGTAATTTTTATTCCCATGATTATAAATACCAGTGAAAAGATGAGAATTAATCCTACTCCAATACTTTTGGGAATGACTATTTGCATTAATCTTGCCGCAACTTTAACTCCATTTGGCTCAGCACAGAGTATATTAATAGCAAACAAATTTACATTATCGACGAGCTGGTTTTTTGCTAATTTAGCAATATATTTTATTTCTGGCACATTAATGACTCTCCTTATTTTAGATTATTTCATTCTTAGGAAGAACTTAAAAGAGATATGGATTCCTCATTGTACTGAATATGATGAATCATTAGAAACTGAACACTTAGAAGAACATGAATTAATCATTATGGAAGAATCAATTAATCCTAAAGTTTTTTATCGCAATTTAATTACCTTATTCATTTTTTTCATAATGCTAATTTTCATTCCAAATATTTTATTTGTGGGGTTATTTGGGATGTTATTATTTGTATTTATTAACCCACGAAGAGGAGAAGGTGGTAGAAGGAAACCAGACATTTCTTATTATTTTACTAAAGTAGATTTCAAATTGCCGTTCTTTTTTATATCTTTATTTGTATTAGTGTTCTGTTTTGGAAAAGTAGGACTTATTGATATTATTGAAGACATTGTAGTAGCGATTTCTCCTAGTAATCTCTTCCTATTATCTATCTTCATCTTAATTATAACGTCTATTCTTTCAGGATTTTTAGATAATGTTCCTGTTACAGTCCTTTTTATTCCTGTCGTAGAAGTTTTAATAATTTCTGGTTTTTCATCAATCCCATTGTTAATAGCATTCATATTAGGTATAAATTTAGGAGGGAACTTTTTACCACAAGGTTCAGCAGCAGATATGATGACTCTTGAATTATCTACAAAATATTGTGTGGATGGGATGAATTATAAAAAACTGTTAAGGATTGGAGGTCTATTTGCTTTATTTCATATAATTCTTGGCATTGGATATTTAGCAATAATTATTTTTATTTTCTTTTAAAAAATTGAGGTTATAGATTGCCATATGAGGAAATATAAAGCTATCTTTTTAGATAGAGATGGTACAATAATTGAAGATAAAGATTACGCGTATAAAATTGAAGATTTAGAACTTTTACCAGGAGTAATAGAAGGGTTAAAACTATTACAAAAGGAATTTATCTTTTTCATAATTACCAATCAATCTGGGATTGGAAGGGGTTATTATACCGTTGAGGATTTTCATATTTTTAACAATCATCTAATTAAGGAATTAAAAAAGTATAGTATTAAAATAGAAAAAACTTATTATTGCCCTCATTTAAAAGAAGCTAATTGTGAATGTAGAAAACCAAAAACAAAATTCATTGATACTATAGTATCTGATTATAATATAGATATAGAAGAATCTTGGATGATTGGTGATCACCCTTCAGATGTTCTCTGTGGTATTAATGCTCGATGTAAAACTGTTTTTCTTTTAACAGGACATGGACAAAAACACATTCAAGACTTAGAAAAGAATGATATTGCTCCAAATATCATAACAAACAATTTCTTGAAAGCAGCAAGAAAAATCATTGAAAAATTTAAATAGCTAATTCAGGCAAAATTAAGTGTCTTAATTTTATTAAGAGATTAGTATAAAAAGGTAAATTAGTATTAAAAAATTATAAAACACTTTTGGTATAAGAATACTTTGCTTATTAAAAAATTAAATAATGCTACTTTATGGAATAAAATCCTGAGATTGAGAGAAATTGTTAAGTCAATAGACAATTTTAAAGAAAGAAAATGCTGGAATTGTAGCAAAGAGTTAAACATTTATGATTTTTTAAGTGATAATGTTGATCTAACTTTAGAATACTTAATAAAACTATGGCAAACGGAAATAGTTCAGTTTCATTGTTGTGAATGTTTTAAAAATCTTAAGTTAAAAGAATTAGAAAAATATAATTCACAAATAAATACAAGAGCTTGTTCATTTTGTAAAAAGCAAATAAATATTTATGATTATAGTAAATATTATAACTATTTAAAGATAGCAGAATTAAAATCTATTTGGTTTGACGAAAATCATAAAATTTTTTGCGATAAAATATGTTTAAGAAAATTTTATAATATAATGGGTATTTCTCCAACAAGAATAAAAAAAATAAATGATATTTAGAATAAATTTACCCTCTCTTTTTTCCAAGATAAGGCATTGCGTGTTCATATCTTTTCATGACAAATCTAGAGATAACTATCCTCTGTATTTCTGAAGTTCCTTCATAAATTTGGTATAATTTTGCATCTCTAAATAATTTCTCGACGGGATATGTTCTAAGATACCCATATCCACCAAAAATTTGTATGGCTTCAGTAGTCACATTCATGGCAACATCAGAAGCAAAAGCTTTAGCAATTGAGGAACTCAAATTATTATCCATCCCTTGATCAGCTTCCCATGCCGCTTTGTAAGTTAATAATCGTGCGGCTTCAATATCTTTATACATATTAGCGATTTTTTCCTGAATTACTTGATAATTTCCAATTGGACGACCAAAGGCTTCTCTCTTTTGAGTGTAATCAATAGAATATTCCATTGCTGAACGAGCGCATCCTACAGCAAATGCACCTATTGCTGGACGTGTATGAGCGAAAGTTTGCATTGCTAATACAAAACCTCTTCCAGGTTTAGCGAGTACATTTTCCTTTGGAATTCTAACATCTTTTAATCCCACTGAAACTGTATTTGATGATCTTTGACCAAGTTTAGGAATATGTTTCCCTAATCGTACTCCTTCGCTTTTTGTATCTACAATGAAGGCAGCGATTCCCTTATGTTTTTTTTCGGGATCAATGGTAGCAAAAACAGTAATGTAATCAGCATATCCCCCGTTAGTTATCCAAAACTTATTTCCATTTAAAATATATTCATCTCCATCTTTTTCAGCATGACACTTCATGCCAGCAACATCAGAACCCATTGTTGGTTCAGAAGTGGCAAAAGCTATTAATTTAAATTCATTTATTAACTCAGTTAAAATCCTTTGTTTTTGTTCTTCATTTCCTCCTATAACAATTGGCTCTGCTCCCAGATTATTATCAAAAATAGAAGTAGCAATACCAGGGCAAGCAGAAGATATTTCTTCTACAACAATACAAGAATCCAATAAACCATAACCCAGTCCACCATACTCTTTAGGTATTGCTAAATTTAGCAATTTCTCTTCCCATGCCTTTTTGATAACATCTAGTGGGAATTCTTCGGACTCATCATACTTTCGCGCAACTGGTAATACTTCTCTTATTGCGAATTCTCTTGCTTTTTTCTGTAAAGTTTTTTGCTCTTCAGTTAAAATAAAATCCATATTTTTTGACCTCTTTTTAACCCATCTTCTCAATTAACTTATCTATAATTCCTTTGAAATCTAAATCCTCTGGTTTTGGTACAAATTTGATTTCAATTGTCTCATCCATAACATCTATTTTAGTTGCTTTCATAATTTCAACAATTTCTTTTACAGCACCTCCACCCCAACCATAGGAACCAAAAGCTAAGCCAATCTTATTTATTGGTTTTAAGCCTTTTTGATAAGAAAGATATTCAGCAACTGTAGGATACAATCCATTATTTAATGTTGGGCTTCCTACTAAAATTGCCCTAGCTTTCATAGCTTCTGTTATTACATCTGAATAATCTGCATTAGTTAATCTGTATCTTTTAACAGGTATTCCTCTGTGACTAATCTCTTTAAATAAAGCTTTCGCAATTTTACTCGTGCTTTCCCACATTGTATCATAAACAATTAAAACACTTTTTTTATCAATTTCCCCTTTACTCCATTTAGTATACTTCTCAATTATTTCTGGAATATGGCTTCGCCAACATACACCATGCGAAGTGCATATAATATCAATTGGTAGGGCACCTACCTTTGGTAAAGCCTTTGCGATAAGACCTGATAAGTGAAGCAGTATATTAGCATAATATTTTTCTGCTTCTTCCATAACCTCACATAAATCGTTTTCATCATCCCAACGTTTGGATGTAGCATAGTGTTGACCAAAAGCGTCATTAGAAAAGAGTATGTTCTTACCATTCTCGTCAGACATAAAAGACACCATTGAATCTGGCCAATGTATCATTGGAATTGGCACAAAAGTAAACTTCTTACCATTCCCTATATCTAAAGTATCTCCCTCCTTGACAGCTCTAATTTTATTATATAGATCTTCTTCAACCTCTCCATGAAAATGTGCCTTTAACGCATCGACTCCTCTCTGAGATGCGATCAATTCAGCATTTGGTAAATGCTTAATTATAAGTGGAAAAGACCCAGAATGGTCCATTTCAACATGGTTTGTAATATAATAATCTATTTCTGTTGGATCACATACAGCTTTTATGTTTTTTAAGAAATATTCAAAATATGGGCGTTTTACAGCATCAATTAATACTGTTTTTTCTCCTTTAACAATATAGGCGTTATATGAACTCCCCCGATGAGTAGAATATCCATGAAAGTTCCTTACTTCCCAATCTATATAACCAACATAATAGATATCTTTCATTAATTCTAAATGTGTCATTTTTCTTTCACTTTTATTATTTTAGGATTTAATTAATAATTATTATATTTTAAATCAAGTTAAAAAGTTATTTTCTATCAATTATAAAATTTTATAGAAACCAAGTAATTAAAAAAAAATATTATTATAAAAGAAATTTATAGGATTTATTCGATTTTTTCAAACATATCCTTTCCAACACCACATACAGGACATGTCCAATCATCTGGTAAATCCTCAAACTTTGTACCTTCTGCCTCTTCGTCGTAGACATATCCACAGGCTTGGCATTCCCATTTTCCCATAAGAATCTCCCTTATTTTACATTAATTAACTAAATTTTATGGATTTAAATTTGATTATTGTTAAAAATATTAAGCTAATATTTTATAAAAATCTTTAAGAAGGTGATATTTTTTCAAACATCCTTTTTGAGGTCCTACACCTCGGACATCTAAAAGAAGCATCATCTTGTTCTTCCAAAGGCTTTTCTTGTTTTGCGTCAATATAAAGAAAATGACACTTTTTACATCTATAAGTTGGAATATTAATTCACCTTCTTATTATCCCTTATCTTTTTCTTAGTTTATAATTAAGATTTTTTATTAACTTAATAAATTTCTAGAATGCAATTCTATCTATAATCTTAATTATTTTTCAAATTTAGATTTTAAAATCATTTCTTTCAAAACGTTAATCTTTTACATTGAATTTATCTTTTGGGGTCCCACATTCGGGACATTTGAAATCTTCAGGTAAATCTTTGAAAAGAACAGCCATTTTAGCCTCATCATACTCCATACCACAGTTTGAACAGGTATAAGTATATAATTCTAATAATTTTTTCAACTCATCTCTATCAACATCTTCTTCCATCTTGTTATACACATAAGATATGGCTTTACTTTCACCAAATAGAATAGCTCCTTTAAGTTTATTGTCTTTTACCACTAACTTTTGATAGCAACAATCTTTTTTATCAGCCCTTTTAAGAATTTCCCAACTACCACCTTCTTCCTTATTAGGATCAATTGTTCCTATTGAAGTTAATTCTAATCCAATAATTTT
This sequence comes from Candidatus Hodarchaeota archaeon, assembly GCA_048886305.1. Taxonomy (GTDB): domain Archaea; phylum Asgardarchaeota; class Lokiarchaeia; order Sigyniarchaeales; family SOKP01; genus Loki-b32. The sequence continues at coordinate 7,057 of JBHLKV010000013.1, read as the reverse complement.
GAGAGTGTTTTTAGGAGTAGTTCCTTTATAATCAACTTTTTTCAATCCAAGTACAGAAGAAGCTACTATTTTTGATTGTTCCATACATGCTGGAATAATACCCCAAATTTGATTTTTATATTCTATACAATCCCCAACAGCGAAAATATCTTTTTCACTAGTTTCTAAAAATTCATTCACAATAATACCTCTATTAGTTTGGATATTTGCTTCTTTAGCTAAATCTATTGTAGGTCTAATGCCTGCTTGTATTAAAACAATATCAGCATCTAATTTTTGTCCTCCTTTTAATTTAATCCCCGTGACTCTACCATTTCCTAAAATTTCTTCAGTAACAACATCTAAGACAACATTTATTCCACGATTTTCAATTTCTTCCTTTAACATTTCGCCACATTCTTCATCTAACTGTCTTGGTAATAATCGAGGAAAGAATTCTACAACTGTGGTTTCTAAATTGTAATCTTTTATTTGATTAGCTAATTCTAGACCAAGTAAACCCCCACCAATAACAATAGCGTTTTTAACATTAAACTTCTCAATGTAATCTCGAATTTCTAAAGCATCATTTATACTTCGTAAAGTAAAAACTCCTTTTTTTTCCGTTTTCATTTCTAAAGCGCTTTTTATTGGTGGAACGTTTGGGACACTCCCTAATGCCAGAATGAGTTTATTATAGGTAAAGGGGCTTTTATTTCCTTCAATATAAATAGTTTTATTTTTTGGATCGATCTTACTTACTTTTTTATTCAAATTTAGTTTTAATTTTTTATTCTTGTACCATTCATCCTTAAAAACAATTAAATCATCAATTTTGACTTTTTTAGATATTAACTCAGGTAATTTAACTCTTGTATAGTAAGGATATTGTTCTTGTGTGAATATCTCAACTTCTACTTCATTATTAAGATGTCTAATATTCTGTGCTGTAAATGTACCGGCAACATTATTCCCTATAATCACAAGTTTCATAAATGTTATAGTTTTACCATTTTATTTTAAAGTTTTTATTATAAAATGTTAATCATAACATAATTGGAGCTTAAATGAACATGTTCGAAATCAAAAATATAAGTCAGCCTCTATAATAATCAATTATGACAGAAGCAAAATCAAATATAGTCAATAGAAAAATCATTAAAATTGATGAGGATCTTTGTACCGGTTGTGGAAACTGTGTTATTGCCTGCGCTGAGGGGGCTTTGGAAATTATAGATGGAAAAGCAAGAGTGGTAAATGATATTTTCTGTGATGGTTTAGGAGCATGTATAGGAGAATGTCCAGAAGGGGCTCTTGAAATTATTGAAAGAGAAGCACTAGAGTTTGATGAAGAAGCTGTTGAAAAACATCTAGAATCATTGAAACATAGAAAAAAAGATATGAAAATAACTGAAGAAAGTATTGCAAATGAAAGACCGCTTCCTTGTGGTTGTCCGTCTTCAAAAACAATGGTATTTAATGATATTAAGGAGGAAACCGAGGTTGTTGGAAAAGTTTCTTCGACTTTACGACAATGGCCTGTTCAAATGCATTTAATTTCACCTACAGCACCATATTACCATGGGGCAGATGTTATACTTTCAGCAGATTGTGTTGCATACTCCTACGGTGATTTTCACAGGGATTTTCTTAAAAATAAATCCATAGCTATAGCATGTCCTAAACTTGATCAAGGTCGAGATATATATATCGAAAAAATTAGAGTCTTGATAGATGACGCTAAAATTAACACCCTAACTGTTGCGATGATGGAAGTTCCTTGTTGTTCGGGATTATTAGCTTTAGCCCAAGAAGCAGTCAAGAAAGCAAATCGAAAAGTTCCAATAAAATATATTGTCATTGGTGTACAAGGAGATATTTTAAAAGAAGAATGGATCTAATTTTTCTTTTTTTTTTAAAGTTCAAACATAACCTTTTTCTTAATAATTTTTCTCAGCATAACTGATAAGGCAGATTTAGATTTTCCTAGTTTATTAGCTAATTCTTCTAAGGATATCTTTCTAGGAATCTCAAAAAATCCTAGAGAAATTGCCTTATCTAGAACATTAGATTCATCAAAGGTTAATTTATGTTTGTCATCTTCTAAAATATAGGGAGATTTTCCAATTCGTAAAAGTTCAAAGTCAATATTTTTTTGCTCAAAAAGAGTTAATAATTGATCAATACTTTTCCTGTTCGAAATTAGACGCCAATAGGCATAACCATCTTTAACCCTTACTGGAAAATTTATAAGAACTCCGCATTTAATTACAGCATACAATAAATAAGGATCCTTGGTTTTGACATTGATCTTTATTCTTTTATCTTCTTGTTCTAAAATACTAAATTCAAATACAGATGGATGATTTCTAATTTCTGGAATGATCGAATCTATATTATAATGCATTAGCTCAATTATTGAATTTCCTATTGATTTTTCCAGATCATAAGGAAGAAAGTATGAAATTTCCATTTTCACATCTGGAAAATTTTTAAAAAGGTCTGAAATCCATAACTTATCTGGAAATTTTATCTTGATTCGAGCTAAACTCGATTTACTTGAATCCATTCTTAGATATTAGTGATTAAGAATTTAAAACTTTTTTTTAGAGATTAACAATATATATTATATTATTAGCTAAATTGCATTAAAATGGTTGAAAATCAAAATTTATTATTAGGGATATGCGGAAGCCCAAGAAAACAAGGAACTGAATTTGCTATTCAGTATGCTTTAAATTACGCTACAGAAAAATTCGGCTTTAAAACAGAATATTGGACTGTGCGAAACAAAGAAATCAATTTTTGTATTCATTGTGATTATTGTATTAGAGAGAAAAAAGGTTGTGTACATGAAGATAATATGCAAGATCTTTATCCAAAAATAGAAACGGCAAAATTTTTACTATTTGGAACGCCAGTATTCCAAGGAAACTTATCTGGTCAATTAAAAACAGTAATAGATCGATGTCGTGCGTTAGTAGCAAAAAATCCAAATGTATTAAAAGGTAAAGTTGGTGTTGCTTTAGCTGTTGGGGGAGATCGTAATGGAGGGCAAGAAATTGCTATTAGAACTATATTAGATTTTTATCAACAAAACCATATTCATTCAGTATCAGGTGGAGCTTTTGGAGCCAATTTGGGAGCATGTCTGTGGAGTAGGGATATGGGTAAACAAGGTATTGAGCAAGATGAAGAAGGTTTGAGAACAATTAGAAAAGTGATAAAAAGGATATCAGAATTTAAAAAATAGTTAATAATTAGAAAAATTAAAAAAATTTATTTAACTCCAAATAATTTCTTAGCCTCTTTTTCTCTCAGGCCAGAAATACCCCAGAGCTCTTTAAACCAGTATTTCCCTTTATGGATCACTACTGGTGTATTCACTATACATCCATCAGCATCACAAAATGTTGTTAGAAAATTATCATCGTGTAATAAATTATGAACAAATTCTTCGTCATTTATATCTCGTTCAACATATTTTAAATCGCGTTCATCCAGCCATTCTTTTAATTCGTGGCATCTGTGGCAATCTGTTTTTGTGATCAAGATTGGGACTTGCATTTCAGTCATACTTATCTACTCTTGAAAATTATTTACAATTTAGATAAATATAGCGAATCACTATAATTAACTTTTATTTTCTAAAATATAAACAAAATTTCAAAATTTTGTACTTTATAATTTATTTTTAAATTCTCTTTATATTTAATTGGTCTTTTTCTTTCTAAATTATTTGTATAGATAATCAATAATTGTCTAAATAATTCAGGTACCTGGAAGGAAATTATATCCCCACATTTTTTCGAGCTTTATCTGCTTCTTCTCGGTTAATATAACCTTTTTCGCCATTTTTTAGCATAATTAATAGTCCTTCTAAATATTTGATCCCGCAATCTTGATGCCAATAATAATTATAACCTTTAGATGGGGCAAATCTAAGTCTAATCGCGCCTTTTTTAATAACTTCTTTACACCAATCACATTTTGTGGCGTTTGTGGGAGCTTCTTCTATGTGAAACATCTTTTAAATCTCCTCGTTCTGTCCAACACGATGACAGTCTTCTTTTGTGATAATAATTGGTGTTTTGGCTTCCATAATTATAAAATAAAGATGTATAATAAAAAATCTTTATCTTCTAAATTATAAATATTGTAAATGTAAAAATAATGTTTCAATGGATTTAGAGAAGAAATTCTTATAAAACAAATACAAAATGAAATATTACTTAAGCGATTTTTAAAAGCTTTTACTATAGAACTTTTTAAAAGAAAATTTTGCTAACTTCATTCGTTTTACCTAAAAAAGAATAAGGGATTAGCCTTTATAGGATTTATAAGTTCTTTGACAATTTATATATAGTATTTGTTCTTATAACATAGTGGTGATATAGATTGAAGATCTATATCATTAATAAATCCAATTTTAATTAAAATACGGTGGAATATAAAATGTTATTTATCACATATTGGGAATTAAATCCAGATTTTGATCCTAGTGAGTTAGCTGATTTGGCGCAGACTTTTCTCACCAAAAAGTTATTCCCTGCTGAAGGTTTAGAAATAATAGGTTGGTATGTTACCCCTGAGTATTGGGGTATATCAATATCAAAAGCCGATAGTGAAGAGGCAGTGATGAGAGAAGCAACGGGGTGGAGAATAGCGAAACCTGGAATTTTTACAAGCTTTCGAATCTCTCCTGCTATGGAGGTTGCTCAAGTATTACCATTAGTTACACAATTAAAGAATAGAATCAAAGGTTAAATAATTCTAAACTCAAAAACAAATCCTCTTTTTTTTTTTCTTTTATTATTTTAAGAATTTAATGATGAGAATGAAGATTAGAAAGCTCAAAATAATCTTAGCTACACATTTAGTAATTAAAATAATTTCATATTCTTTAGATTAAAATTTCAACATTTAATATTTTAAAAACTAAAAGGATAAAATCAATTTCTATTAACTTTCTTCTTTATTTTCCGATTTTTTTAATATTTTATTATGATCAGATTCTTATTTTTCAAGTTGTTTTTCTTGATTAAGATGGATCAAAAAACTCAAAATGAAGCTTTTAATAAGTATATAAAATTATTGTTTGAAGCTAGCAGTTGGAAAGAACGGGCAATAGCAGCTAAAAATATTGGTCAATTAAGAGAAGGTAGAGCTACAAATTTGCTTGCTAGAGCTTTAAAATCCGAAAAAGATCCTGTTGTTATCAACAGTATTATTGAAGCTATGGGAGAGATTAGAGATCCTAAAGCTACTATGCTAATCATTAATTTCTTGAAGAAAGAATTAGAAAAATCTGAAGAAAGTCAAGATAAAACAAGATTATTTATAATTATTGAAAGTTTAATGAAAATTGGAGATAAAAGAGCGCTTGAACACTTAGGTATATTATTAGAATCTTGTCATAGCAATATTAGACAATTAACAGAGGAAGCATTTGAGTGTATCGATCCCAATTGGAAAGAAAACATTTTATAGAAATATGGAGAAAATAAAATTATGTCTGAAATTATAAATAATTTAGCCAAAACTGTTGAAGGTTCTAACAAGAATAGAGATATTACAATTTTAACCCTATCTACTTGTATGTGGTGCAAAAAATGCAAAGCATGGTTGAAAGACCGTGATGTTCGCTATAGATATGTAGATGTTGATAAAATTGATTTTGAAGATAAATCTAAGATATTAGAATATTTGAGAGAGACCTACCAATCTAGGATCTCATATCCATTCATGATCTGTGATGGTGAATTTGTGGTAGGTTATAATCCGAGTAAATATGAAGAATTAATGAAATCCTGAGGGATTTAATATGGAAATGGAAACTAAAGAAGGAATGATTGAATATTGTAATAAAGTATGTAAAACAAATAATTGGATCTTAAATAAAGATAATAACACTCTAAATGATTTAATTGAGGGTTTGGTAGAAAATAAAAAAAGTTATGGTTATCAATCCTGTCCTTGTAGACTAGCATCTGGTAATAGAAATTTGGATAGGGATTTAATATGTCCATGTGATTATGCAAAATTAGATATTAAAGAATATGGGGCATGCTATTGTAATTTATATTTACGTTCAGATTTCTATGAAACTACTGAAAAGGAGTATATTATCGTTCCAGAAAGAAGACCGATAGAGAAGGAAAAAGCAGTTTTAGAATACTTTCATAAGTAGAAATTTCTTTTTAATGAATTTTTCTCTTAATTCAAATCAATTTTTTATAAATAAAATCCTTAAATAGTTAGTATAATCATTTAATAATATGTCAGATAAAGAAATATCAGATGATGAATTAGAAGAAGAATTAGAAGAAGCTTTTAGGGCTAATGAAGCCAAACGGGATCACTGTGGAACCGCTCTACCTTCTAGTAAGGAAGTTGGAATTCAAAGAACAAATGTAAAAATTAAGAAAGAAAAATAATTCAAATTTTTTTTAATTAATTCTTTTCATATAAATCATTTCTTTAACTAGTGAAATAATAATTAGATTAAAAATTAAATCACACTTTTAATAAGTGATCTCGATTTTTATTTTAAGTGATCACTATGAAAGAACGAATAAAAGGCAGGAAAAATTATCCAACTGATGAAGTAGACCCCAGTAATTTTCTTAGTGACGCAGAAGTAAAGGATCTAATTAAAAAAATAGGAGATCTTAAATTTTCTTACGAAGACTATTTAAAACTATATAATTGTGTCCACTGTGGGGAATGTGAAACTGAAGATTATCGATTTCTCTTAAAACAAAAATATATTGAAGATGGAAACACATTTGAAGGCAGAGAAGAGATGATTGAATATTTTGAGAAGTATCAATCACCTTATCCTACAAATAAAATGCGTATAAAAAGACCTAAAGGTATTCCAGATACTTCAGAAACGCTCTTTTTTATGGGTTGTTTATCAACGATACGTATCCCGAGGTATACTGAACATGCTCTACAATTTCTTCTCAAGAATAATGTAGATTTTACAATTTTAGATAAAGAAATTTGTTGTGGTTGGCATTTATTAGCAAGTGGATTGAAATCTGAGTTTGAAGTCTGTAAAAGAGAAAACATC
>JBHLKV010000012.1:0-30710 GCA_048886305.1 Candidatus Hodarchaeota archaeon | reverse complement strand
CTCGATACATTCCAGCTGCCGAGGGGCTGGTTGAAGGAAGACGCCATATAGAACATATAACTCATGTCTGTGACGCTTGAGACATCCCAGCTGTCGAGGGGCTGGTTGAATGAAGACGCCTCATAGAACATATAACTCATGTCTGTGACGCTTGAGACATCCCAGCTGTCGAGGGGCTGGTTGAATGAAGACGCCTCATAGAACATATAACTCATGTCTGTCAAACTTGAGACATTCCAGTCCTCGATGACCTGGTTGAAGGAAGAAGCCCTATAGAAAATCTCAATCATATCACTCACGCTCGAGACATCCCAGCTGCCGATGGCTTGGTTGAATGAAAACGCCTCAAAGAACATATACCTCATGTCAGTTACGCTTGAGACATCCCAGCTACCGATGGGCTGGTTGAATGAAGATACCCTTTCGAACATACTCCTCATGTTTGTGACGCTCGAGACATTCCAGTTGCCGATGGGCTGGTTGAATGAAGACGCCCCAAGGAACATATCCCTCATGTTTGTGACGCTGGAGACATTCCAGCTGCCGATGGGCTGGTTGAATGAAGACGCCCCATAGAACATGAACCCCATGTCTGTCACGCTCGAGACGTTCCAGCCGTCCATGTTACCGCTACTACCAAGATTTTCGCAATTCAAAAAAGTTTCATATAAACTGGTTGTTCCCGTTAAATTCAAATTATCAGTAGCCGTGAGTTCTAAATTGGAGCACCCAGAAAAATAACTCCCCGAATTTCCTAATTGCAAGCATCCCCACTGTTGGATTTCAAGGATCTTCAATCGATCTCCCCCAAAACGCCAACCAATAATCTTTCCTGTGATACTAATGGTGTACACTCCCTCAGAGGTATAGGTGTGTGTTTTTTCAAGTTGATCCCCGTCCGTAATAGTGTCATTGCTTCCATCGCCCCAATCCACAAAGAAATTATAATCCCCTCCCGATTGCAGAGGTAAGGTCACTTGACTACTATTACTGGAACCAGAGCCTGTCTTGGTCGTGTCCCAGACTGAGAGAAACTCGTCTGGATTTTGTGAATTACGTATAGTAACCTCCACACTGGTGGTCGTTTGTTTTTGCTCATGAAGTGGAGGTATAAAGGTTGAAATGTTTAACAGCACCAAGGAAAATAACAATACAAGTGTTATACTTAACTTTAATAGTTTATTTTTCATCAATCTAATCACTTTGAATTTTCATATTTAAGGAAATTTTGTAACCTAAAATTTATTGGATTGATTAGAAATCTGATGATTAAATATTTAACATTTTTGTATGCAATAATATTTTATCCAAGAATAATCAAAATCAAAACCTCTGAAGAGTTATTATATACTTAACTTTTTACTGAATTTTTCTTTCTGTTCATAGTACCAATTTATATAATCATGCTGTCTTCTATCTTCTTCGCTTCCATATGAAGGATACCAAATAAGATCTTTTTCTTGACATTCTTTACAATTTTTCTCACGAATTTGGAAGTGGTTTAAAAATTCTCTTAATTGACGAAATGTTTAATAAACTTCATTGTCTCTTTCTCAACTTTTTAGTTAGGGGTATTGCCACTATCACACTCATTATTCCACTTATCGCTCCAATTAACAATATAGAATATCCTGGGATATCTTGGGAAGGTTTATGGAATTCTTGTATTGGATATACAGTTCTTAAAACAGAATCTTGTATACTATGATTATTAGAATCACAAACCACTAGATAATAATCTCCATCAAGTGGATGATCGACAGGCATACTCCATTCATATGTGCCAAGATTTGTAGTATTCTCTATAATAATATATTCTATTGTTGTCATAGGTAAATTATAGAAATAGATTGATACATTAGGAATATTGCCTGTATAAATCCAACTAACGAAATAATTATTCTCTTCAACATTACACATAGTACATCCATGACCCGTAATTGTTATGCTTTCACCTTGGGCCACAGAATCATTTATAGTTGAAAAGGAATACAATAAAATAACTGTAAATGTCAATAAGATTGATTTTGTCTTTATTTTATTTTTCATTATTTTACTCTTATATATGTATTTTTTTAAAAAGATTGGATATACTAATATATATCAGCTAAATATTTAACACTTTTGAAGAATTCTATCAAACCTTAGGAATCTTTAAATTATAATTTGTAAAGTTTTAACATCCTTGTTAAATACAACTATAAAAATTAAATACTCTAGAGATTAATATAATCTACAAAACTAATTTGTGATCAAAATTGGATGTAGAAGAGAAAAAGATTGATCAGTATTTGAAGCTTAAACGATCTTTCAAACCACCTATTATTCCTAAAGAAAGTGCTCTTATTATTATTGATATGCAGAATTATCAAGTGAAGCAATCATCTCCCATTGTAGAATTCGCTGAAAAAACAGTTCCTGGTTTATTTCAATATTTTATAGAACAGGTTGAGGATGTAGTAAATCCAAATATTATCCGTTTATTAAATTTTTTTAGGGCAAATAAAATCCCAATATATTATACTAAATTTGCTTGTCATAGAAATGATCGTAAAGATTATTCAAATAACATACTTGCTTTTAATGAATTATCAGAAAATATGATTGGTAAATACATTTTCCCATCTGTTCAAGATCCTCTTTCTGATATTATTCCCGAGTTAAAACCAGGAGAAAATGATATAATCATTATTAAAACCACCAATGGAACTTTTAGTTCAACAGATCTTGAACATCAATTAAGAAATATAGGAGTAAATACAGTAATAATTGTTGGAGTTGTTACTCATATTTGTGTTGAAAATACAGCTAGAATAGCATTTGATTTAGGATTCAACGTTTTTTTGGTTAAGGATGCATGTGCGGGATGGTCTCCAATTCTACATAATACTGCTTTAAGGGCTATGGAGTTATTTTTCGTAAATATTGTCTCTACTAATGAACTTCTCAGGAATTTAAATACAAAATTAAATAAGGTTAAAAATTAAATTTTTTTACTTTTTGAGATAGTTATACTATTTAAATAAAACATCCTATAAGTTATATTGTAGAGAATTTCATAATAGTGGTAATAATTGGTTATGTTAGCATTAATAGTGACATTCAAGATAAAGGAAGGGAAGATGGAAGAAGCTCTTAATACTGCGAGGGAACTCACCCAAGAAGGAAGAAACCTTGATCCTGGGTTATTAGATGTGTTTGCGTATACGGTAGAAGGGCGTAAACACAAGAATGAAATCATTTTTGTAGAGAATTATGTCGACAGTGACGCGATAAATCGCGTTGGTGTTAAAATTCGAGATTTAGTATCTTTTCGCAAATTAAGGCAACTTTTTGAAGCCGTATACTCTTTGAGATGTTCTTCAATCGAATAATTTACACCTTTCCTCTCCTGAGGAGATTATCTCTTTTGAAGAAACTTTATTAGTGGTGGAGGGTATTTTTTCCTTCTCCTATGGATTGACAGAGCCAGCAAGGTGTCTAATCCATAGAATCCAGAAAGTGGACTCGATCTCAATTGTCTTCTTCGTTCTTCTATTTTCCTCCAACCCCATATATGCTCCATGAACCCAGTATCCCATATTCTTCTCAGGTAACCAGGCATGTGGAAAGAAATAGATTCCGTCATTCGTTTGGAAGTCTTCAAGATACTCAAGAGACTTCTGGAACCAGCTACTTTTTCTTCCAGCTTCAAATCGAGCCATATATTCCATTGTTCGAAGTAACCAAGCAAAATTCCTTTCTGTTGGCTTTGTATAGTATCCTGGTAGATTAACTGCCCATCCAATGACATAGTATTTTCCACCATAATCCGCAATCCCATAACTGAAGGGGATATTTTGATAGTCTTGAGTCAGTATCATCTCAATAACTGATTCTGCCTTTTCTCTCCATAGACTATCATCCATGATCTCTCTGCATGAAGCAATGCCCCTTATATCGTGAACCCAAGGTAACATAAACTGCTTGTTTGGATAGAGTTCTGGATTGACAAGTCTATGAGAATCATAATGACGACCCTTGGGAAATCCCTTCACTTTCGTTTTATCAATATATATAGAATCAAAATCAGGATCTCTGGCAAATGAATATAGTGCAGCTAACCTCTTCTTAAGATGACTAAAAACAGGTGTTATATTTCCATATCCCGCATATGAGAGAAATGATGCTACAATGGTCTGGTAGAATACGGATAAGGGTGCTGAATAGTTATTATAATCAGATAGCCATATTCTGAATGGAAGAGTCTTATTATCAAATGGCTGGAGCCCTGCACGCATCCCCAATTGAACAAGTTTACCCATCACATTCTCATAAGCATCGGGATTACTAGAATGTAATTGCTTCAAATCAATGGTTGATTTAAGACGAGATAACCAATATTTTACAAGGGGGCTAGCAAACAGGTTTTTTAGTAATACCTCCACAATTCCTACGTTCTGTTCATCACATAGATCAACAACAGTACGATATTTGATGACAGGACCGGCATTTCTAATGAGCCAGTCAGTTAAATCTACAAAATCCATTTCATAACATTTTTGTTGATACTTAATTAAATTTCTTCCAAATTATAATCCTTAGACCCAACTCCATAATCTAAAGCATATTTTATATATTTTATCTGCAGTGGATTATTAATATTTTTCAATTTTATCGAAATTGGACGCAATAACTCATAACCGTAAAAATCTAAGGCAACTGGATCTGTTCCTGCAAAAAGATAACCCAAATTCTTTTCTTTTCCCCCATGCCTAAATTCTTGCGCTTTTACTAAAACTTTCAAGGCATCACATATAATTAAATTGGATTTAAGTACAAAGTTTAATTCAGCTATTCCTTTGTTGATATTTTTGACTTTAGTGTGCATTTTTAATCTTTCAGTCTTTGATAAATATCCAAATTTATCTTTCAGAGCATTAGTAATATTTACAACAAAATGATCTTTTAAAATTGGAAGAGAAATTATAAAATCCTGCTGAAATGGGATTTCAGAAACTTTTAATGTAAATCCTCGAGAACTTTTTATCTTTTTAAAAGAATGGTCATAGAAATTTATGAAGGAAATACCCAATTCCTCACACTTTTCTATGATTGGATGATTTTCTATTTTTTTTGATAAGATATCTATGCCATGACCATCTCCACAAATAATTTCCGAAGCGTTAGATTTGATTTGATCATACACTGCTTCAATCATTTCAGGATGAGTTGTTGTTGGGTATAGGTTATGTGAAACAAGATTTACTTTAATAAGTACCTTTCCTTCAATATATTTTGTAAACCTTGATAATAATGACTCTACAAATCTTTTTCTTTCTGGACTTTTGGTAAAATAAATTGTTGACATAGCTTTATTAGTTAATTTTTTATGAAATCCATAAGAAAAATACGAAATTATATTAGTGAAAAAACAGTAAATTTATATCCATTCAACGAGAGATGAACATCCAAGTCCTTCTTTGTCTTCAATTCTGCCGTGAACCATAAAAGTATCACCTTCATAATCACAATCATGACACTTATTTTTTGATACTAATTCTACTAAATCATCGACTAAAACAGCATGATTAACAGAGGTAGCTACTCCAAACGGGGTAAGAACTTCCAAAAAACCTTTATCACCCACATTTATTAGAGGATCTAAAGTATTTATATCTCTAATTATAATTCTAGCTTGAGGTGGGCAGTGAAATATAAAATTCTGATATTTATCTGACCAATGACTGCCAAAAACGATTGGGGTTTCTGTAAAACCGTACATATCGGTAATATTTTCAACTTTTGTCCCAAAAAATTCGATGCAATCTGAAACAAATTGCGTTTTTTCTATGGGAGGATACTTTAGTTGAGATTTATGTCCACTCCATCCCCCACCACCTGTAGTTATATAACTATTAGGAAGATCAAATTTTATTTTTGCTTCTTTCAAGTACTTATTCATGAACGTGTTTAATAATTGGAGACTACCCCCAATTGAAATATTTTTTTGTTTATCAGCGGGTTTAGTTGAATTCTTGTTGATTGTCTTTATTACATGTTTAGCATTAATTCCAAAAGCACCCACTAGACTGCGTCTCTTGATTATCTCTATAAATGCTTTGAAGATAAAGAATTTAATCAAATACTTTGGTTTTGTTATTTTAGTAGTAATTTCATTTAATGTGCTAGTATATAATGTTACTGGTCTCAAATCAGTGTATCTCATCGCAATCCGATTTAAAAACTTAACATTTGGAGCAAAATTCATCGAAATAGTCCCGTATTGATTATGCTCCTCCATTGGTATTGGGATGAACTCATAAATACATTTTATGGTCATGCTGGCTAAAAACTCTAAATCATCTAAAGATCTCCCTACTAAAGATGGATCTCCAGTTGTACAAGAAGAAACATTCCAAGTCTGGAACTCAGGTGATACTAAGGGTATTTTTAATAATTTTTTAAACATCCCAGCTGATTGCTTGAAAGTAGCTGCAGTTATAAACGGAATAAGCGCTAAATCATCCCTTTGATTCACATCCTCCATATTAAATCTTTTATTGATTGCAAATTCTTTATAAAATGAATTAGATTCAATGGATTCCAATGTGATGTCTTTCATTAGACTTATAAATTCTTTATCTTCATAAGCCGAATTTACAATAATCCGTATTTTCTTATTCTGTACAACTTCATGTGAAATTGTTATTATAATACACCATTTTAATATGAGAATAATTACAATTTAGATAAGTTAATATTAAATAAAAAGAAATTTAATACAATCATATTATTTATGTGGTGATATATAAAATGGGAGATATAGAAAAAACAAAAAACGTAATTGGAACTATTTGGGTTATTATTTTAGTATTTTTGTGGATTACCTATCCTTTTTATCCTGGAGATATCTTTTTTTGGATGTGGTTGGCAATAATTTGGAGCATAATTGGCGCGGTCATGGGTACCATATTTTTCATGGTCGAGAGTGAAAAAAATGAAAAACTAATTGGAACAATTTGGACAGTTATTTTAGTAATTCTATGGGTTTTCTATCCTTTCTTCCCTGGGGATATCTTTATCTGGATGTGGATTGCTATAATCTGGAGTATAATTGGTGGTGTTTTAGCTCTTGGTCTTTTTATACTAAAAAGAACAAAATAAGTGACAAATTACCTTTTTTTTTAAACAACATTTTCTTACTGTTTCCTTTTTTTTTTCTATATTAGCCTTTAATTATAAATTTTTAGAAGAAAGAGCGTATTAAGAGACAAAAAATTAAATATTTACCCTTGATCTTTTAACATACTAGGCTAAATTATTATGGTGTATATGAAATGAGAAAATCTGCAAAAATTAAAATTATAATTTTAGTAATATTAGGATTTTTCACTTTATCACCAATAATTAGCAATAATCTCCGTAATATTGCTTTTGAGTACAAAAATTTGAAATTCTCGCAAATATCTGAAAGAATTCAAATAGTTGGTAATTCAGGCTGGGCTAATGCTGCACTTACGGGAATTTGTACTGGGAATGGTAGTTATTCCAATCCCTATGTTATTGAAGATTTGGTAATAAACGGTGAAGGTTCTGGAAGTTGCATTTATATTTATAATTCTGATGTATATTTCAAGATCGAAAATTGTACTGTCTACAATTCAGGTGGGAGTGAGTACGATGAAAGGGCTGGTATTAAATTACATTCAGTTAGTAATGGAGTATTATTGGATAATATCGCAAGTTCTGTAAACAATTATTATGGGATATGGTTACATCTTAGTAATAACAATAATATTACGGGAAATACCGCAAACGATAACGGAAATGAAGGGATAAAATTAATCAGCAGTAATTACAACATCATTTCAGGAAACATTGCAAATGATAATGAAGATGGAGGTATAGGTTTATCTGTAAGTGATTACAACATCGTTTCTGGGAATACTGCAAGGTATAACAATTATGGGATAGCTCTAGCTTCAGGTAGTAATAATAACGATGTTTCGGGAAACAATGTATATGGCAACGAATACGGGATACGCTTATTGGAGAGTGATGATAATATCATTGTATCAAATACAATTGAATATAATGATGTTGGTATTTATCTTTATGACAGTTATTCCAATGAAATTTCAAATAACAATTTTAATAATAATGGAGTAGATATTGAAAACCTAAACGATGTTAAAAAATCCTTTCCTCTTGAAATTGTAATAATTAGTACCTTACTGATTGTTATTGCAATGATTCTCACTAGTTTAATTATTATAAAAAGAAGAAAATCTAGAGCCAGAGTTATTTCAGATGAAAAAGAAGATCTATTTCAACCAGAAAAAGTGGTAGAAGAACCGATTAAAGAAGAATTCTTACCAGAAGAAGAAGCAGTATTGGAAGAGCCAATTAAGGAAGAAATCTTACCTGAGGAAGAAGCAGTGTTAGAGGAACCAATTGATGAAATAATTTTGCCAGAAGAAGAAATGGCGGTTAAATTAATGGAGGTCTGTAAATTTTGCGGTGCAAATATATTAACAGGAAAAACATATTGCTCTAACTGTGGTAAGTTATTAAAAATTCCAATTGAAGAAAAATTCTTGGTAGAAAAAGAATTAGTAAAAGAAAAACCAATTCAAGAGGAATTTATACCAGAAGAGGAAGTAGTGATAGAAGAGTCAATTGAGGAAGAAATAGTACCAGAGGAAGAAGTAGTGGTACAAGAACCAGTTGAGGAACCCTTCTTGTTCTGTAAATTTTGTGGTGCAACTATAGTAGCAGGAAAAGCATATTGTTCTAATTGTGGTAAGTTATTAAAAATTCCAATTGAAGAAAAATTCTTGGAAGAAAAAGAAGTAGCGGAAAAGCTAATTCAAGAGGAGTATTTTCCAGAAGAGGAAGTAGTGATAGAAGAGTCAATTGAGGAAGAAATAGTACCAGAGGAAGAAGTAGTGGTACAAGAACCAGTTGAGGAACCCCTCTTGTTCTGTAAATTTTGTGGGATAAAATTAGAAAAGGAAGCAATTTTTTGTTCACAATGTGGGACACCAACAAAAAAGAAGTAAATTTTTTTTCAATTTCTTTTTTATTAAACACTCAATTTCTTCAAACCCATAACTAGTATCAGTTAAAAAGAAATAATTTTTTTTTAAAATATTTCTCTATTAATTCTCCAAATAATCTAATAGGGTTCTATTTATTAAGAATCAATTACTTTTTTTATCGCAAAAAAATAAATTAGTGAAATGTTTTTAAATATTTAAAGAGAAATTTTTAGCAGAAAATTAAAATAAATAACTTAAGTAATCCCTTATGAGTGAAGAGGAAAAATTAAAAACTACGATTCAAGAGATAAAAGAGATTTATCTATTCTTAACAGAACAAGAACCCACTCCAGATGATGAAATTGAAGCCCGGGATAAATTAATTGAGAAGATAAAATCTTTAAGAATAATAAATACATTTGATATAGGAGCTAACATGCGTCTTTTTGAGGACGCTCTCATGAAATTAGAAGAATGGGATACATTAGAATTTTGGTTCGTTGAATCGGAATTACCTGAACATATACAAAAAATTATAAATATTACTGATGACACAATTAAATTTAAAAAAAAAGAATTCGAAGACAAATCACCCGCTCAGGCTGAAACTAATTCTTTTTCTTCTCAAATAGATATTACGGAAATAGTAGATAAGGTTTCTGAACAATTTAAGGGAGAAATTGAAGGTCTTAAGGAAACAATTGAAACGTTAAAACAAGATTTAGAGAAAAAAGATGAAACACTTAAGAAATTTTCTCAGGGACGAGTAGTAAAAACGATAAAACCAAAAACAGAATCAAAGCTACCCCCACCTAAAATAAAAATTCCAGCTATTAAGACTCCAAATGAAGTACCTCCTCAAGTTAAAATTAAGAGTAAACCTGTGGAACAAAAGATCACAAGCAAAATAGATGTTACAGCTACTGAATTTGAAGAGCCTAAAAAGAAGAAAGAGAAGGCGAAACCAACAATAACTACTTCAGTATCTGAGATGCCCTCTTTGGAGTCGAATGAAATTGAGATTAGTAAAGCAGATTTAGCCATTAATTCAAAATCAACAATTACTACTGTTAGTGTAGAAGAAGTAGAAGCAGAATCCATAAAATCTAGCGGTGAAGATCTGTTTAATGTGTTCTCTTCTGTCGGAGAAAAGGCTAATAACACAGAGCAAGTTATTGGTCGTGTCGGTGGAATGCTGGTGAAAGAAAAGAAGAAAAAGGAGGATAAAAAGAAGAAAAAAGAGGAATTGCAGGAGAAAACAAGTACTATGCCTTTTGTAGAATTTGGTGAGACTAAAGTTGAAGATAGTATTCCAACTACTGATGAATTACCTGCTGATAAAGATGCCTTGTATCAAGAATTAATTGCTTTGGAAGGGAGGAGATATTCTTTAGAGAAAAGCTTTAAAGATTTAGAAAAACGATATCATAAAGGCAATATTGATGATTTTGAATATAAAAATCAAAATGATGACCTTAAATTCAAGCTAAATGAAATCACTTCACGAATTAATAAGATTAGAAGAGTAATTGCAGGTCTATAACTATTTATAATTTTCTAATTTTTATTTATGTTAAAAGTGGGAGGCATATTCATTTTATGCCAGGCTGATTTTATCATGCTTTTTACTTTCGTGATATCTGCTTCATTCAAATCATCTAGATCTAAGTTATAATCTAACCTATAGAGAATTTCATCTATTGTATCATAGCTTAAGCCAATTTCACCCTCATCAGTTTGACCATCCCATAAACCTGCTGTAGGTGGCTTTTTTATAATCTTTTCAGGAATTTCCAGAAGTCTTCCAAGTTCTCTTACTTCACATTTATAAAATCCCCCAATAGGTTCAAAATCTACCCCTCCATCACCATATTTAGTGAAGTAACCAATTGCCAATTCTGTCCTATTCCCGGTTCCTCCTACTAGATATATGCCCTTAGATTGACCTACATAATAAACTGTCATCATTCTTAATCTGGCTTTCAAATTTGCCATTGCTATTTTATTGGATTTAATAAGAGGAGAAGTCCGTTCCATAAACTCACTATAAACACTTGTTAAATCTATTACGAGAAATTTGATGCCTAAAATTTTTGCTATCATTTTAGCATCCTCAAGATCTTGGGGTATTGAGGAGCAGGGCAAACCTAATCCAATAACTTTATCCTGCCCTATTGATCTAACACTTAATGCAGCAGTCACAGCACTATCAATACCTCCACTAATTCCAATTACAATTCCGTCAGCATTTGCGGAATTAACATAATCTTTAATCCAAGATTGAACGTTAGAACTTACTATTTTAAAATCCAATTTACGCATATTATAGTTCAATTCTTCTTTTTATTAAAATTCTTTTCAAACTTTAAAAATTTAAAATTACATAATAATGAAAATATCAGAAATTATAGTAGGATAAAATTTATTAGAAACCTACAAAATAGATTTAGTATGAGCAAGGAAGAATTCACACAATTAGTCGACTCATCTTTTGATAAAGGGACTCCTTTATGGATCTATACAAAAGATTATATTTATGGAATGGTACCTGCAGACAACGATCGTTGGGTTGAAATATCTTACACTTTTGAAGATCCAGAAGAACCATTATTCACAACCGAGAGAAACGCTGATTTATCTTTCCAATTTTTATTTGAAGAATTATCAAAAGGAGTATCTTTCTATGTAGAAGACTTTAATGTTCAAAAGATAAAAGATTTTGCTAAAGGACTCGAGGGAAAACCAGGGTCAGACAAAATTAACGCTGTAATAAACGAATTAATTAATAATTCTGCCAATTACTCGAGCAATCTCCCAATAATAAGGAGTAAAAATGAATTAAGCTCTTTGAAAAATAAAATATAAAAAACTCTTTTTTTAGATATATAAACCACGTCGTTGTGGATGTTTTTTCGTGAATTCCTCATCAATTCGTCTTCCTAATACATGACCAATATTAGGATCTCTTTCATGAATTATATCTTTTAAGTAGTTACCATGTTCTTCGGAATACTTTTCAATACCAGCAGCTATAATATTCTGATCTTTTTTTATGGGAACAACCATCCCAAAAAAGCGAAGCATATCGTTTGGCGACATCTTTTTACCAATTTTTTCATCGATATCTTTATCTAAATTTCTCACAACTGTACCCATGCTTAAAGCAGAATACGGACTTAGTTGTTTTGATTTCAACCAGAAAGCATTAGGCTTCTTCGTAATAAAAGTATCAGAATTTCCTTTATCATCTTTTGAACCAATGACTCTCCAATCTTTTGGATCTTTATCATACTCCTTTTTCATCTTTTTAATAATATCTGTGATTGGAGCGACTCCATGGTAATCTTCAGATTCTTCCTTCTCAGTCATTGTCCCAATAATATAGAGTAAAAATAACTATAAAAATATAAAGAAAATATCGTATAAATAATAAAATATTTTAGTCTAAAAATTAAAAGTGTTAATTAACCATCGAAAAGAACTGAATTCTTATATCTTTCTTACTAAAAAACAAATTCTTTATTAAATAAATATGATCCAGCAGAAAAATTTTGAAGAATTCGAAAAACTCCTTAGTTTATTTGAAAAATCTACTCGTTCAAATAATATAAAGAATTTTAAAAAATTAATCCCTACAATAGATTCACTTGAAGAACTATTTTTAAGTAGTTACTATAATCGAAAGAAAGAAGGAATTTATTATACGAAAAAAGAGATTACCCAATTTATGGTATCTGAAGCAATAATCTTTGTTATTAATGAAAAATTAAAAGAAAATTCTAAAAATGCTAAGAAGATAAAAAAAATTTATGACATTAATAATTTAACATTAGATTCTCAACAGAAGATCCATAAAATATTATCAAATATAACAATTTGTGATCCTGCGTGTGGTTCTGGAAATTTTTTAATTATTGCAGCAGAATGTTTATATGAACTTATTAGAAAATTAAATTTTGAACCTCAAATTTCTGATATTAAAATTAAGATATTAAAAAACCTTTATGGTTATGATATAAATGAATATGCAATTAAGTTATGTATGATAAAACTTCTTGCATGGTATTTTGATGAATCTAATTCAAGTTTCTCAGAAATTCTTCCCACTTTACAGTCAAATTTGAGAATTGAAAATATAATTTTAAATTCTAATTATAATAAATATGATATCATTATAGGCAATCCTCCTTATGGAAATATTTTAAACCAAAATGAAAAAACAAGTTTAAAGAAGGAAGATATTTTTTATCATGATATTTATTGTGCGTTTTTATTAAAATCCTTGGATTTAAGCAATGAATTTATAGTCTTTATAGTCCCAAAAAGTTTTCTTCTTAGACAAGGTTATGTTAAATTTAGAAATAGATTACTCTCTAAAGTTAACATATTAAAAATTTTTGATATGGGTTCAAAAATATTTAAAAATGCAACAAACGAGGTCCAAATTATTTTCTATAGAATTAAGAATCACGAGAATAGGGATTTACAAATTTATACTTATCCGAAGAAAAAAATTATAACATATAAAAATCAAATTACTGATTTACTAAGAATTTGCTTTAACCTAAAATGCCCGTATTGCATCAAATCAAAGAAGTTATATTTTTACACATTTAATAAGCAATGTCCCCATTGTGGGTTTGAAACAATCCCATTGAACCGCATAAGGATTAAAGTTGATGATATAACATCTCAAATAATCAATAAAATCGAAAAAAATGGAAATTTGAATTATCTAAATCATTTAAGTTTTCCAAAAATGATACGAGGAGAAGAAGATAATGGATTGAAACATGTTAGAAAAATGTTAAAAAATAATTCTCAAAACTCTTGTGTTTTCATAAGTGCAAGAAATGATTTTAAGTATTATTATTTAACAAAAACTAAATCTTTCAATATCAAGGAAATTGATTCAAAGCTACTGAAAGGCAATAATTATGAATATTATTTAAAACCAAAATTGCTGATTAAACATAACAATATAACACCTGAAGCAATTTATACTGAAGAAGATGTATGTTTTACTTCATCGATTTATTCTTTACTTTATGATGATCTTAAGGAATTGAAATATTTATGTGCCCTGATTAATTCCGCTTTAATCCAATTTTATTGTATTTATGGAATCAATAATCAAAAAGATACTACAATAAATTTAAACCAATATATGATACGTCATTTACCGTTTCAAAATTCTAATAAAAATGCTAAATCTGAAATAGCTTTAAAAGTACAAAACATAATTGAAAATTTACAGATGGCTAACGGAAAATTTGATCCATTAACTAATCGTATATTAAAAGAGATTGATGATTTCATATTTTCACTCTATTCAATTACAGATGATGAGAAGAACATAATTCTGAATAATTTAAAAAAGCAAGTCAAACATTTCGAGAGTGTTTATAAAGAGATCTAATTTTATTAT
Organism: Candidatus Hodarchaeota archaeon; assembly: GCA_048886305.1. Taxonomy (GTDB): domain Archaea; phylum Asgardarchaeota; class Lokiarchaeia; order Sigyniarchaeales; family SOKP01; genus Loki-b32. The sequence goes on along the minus strand of JBHLKV010000012.1, from coordinate 16,259 downwards.
TTTTTAATCATTTTAAAATGAAAATTACAAATATGATCCCCTAATCCCATAAATTTCTCCCTTTCAAGTTTTATTTCAGGGTTAAAATCCTTGAAAGCAGCCTTATAAAACGGTTCACACATATTTTTACATATTAAAGGAATTTTCTCTTGACGATTCTCGTTTCTTTCCATAATAGACTTGTATGGACATTTGATTATATTTATAACTATATCTGAAGCATTATTTTTTTTAATTTCATAATTCCACCCTTCTACGGACCAGCGGAATGTAATTATTTCAATTAAGTCTTCTAAAGAATTAGTATCAATGTTTAAGTAACCTTTGATTCGTCGTATAAAAATTTTTAAAAGTCTAGTCCACACTTCAGTATCAATTTTTAGTGCAAGATCCCACCCTACTTCCTTCTCAGTCTCTAACATCCAGACACCATCAACCGCAAAAAAATTGTTTTCAAAATAAAAAAGTTTATCAGCATCAGTTATTTTTCTCATAATTTATCATAATTTCCTTTTCATAAAATTAATTAAGAAAAGGGATTCATATATAATAAACCAGAACAATTACTTATAATTATAAGGAAATGCTACAAATATGGAAACTTTTCTACTGGCTTTATTACTAAGTTTATTAGCGGGAATATCAACTTCTATTGGCAGCTTTCTCGCTATTTTTATGAAAAAACCTAGCCCAGAACTCGTATCTTTCATTATGGGGTTTTCTGCTGGAGTTATGATTTTGATTTCATTTGTGGAGTTGCTACAACAGAGTATAGAGGAAATCGGATTTGTTCTAGGGATATCATTTTTCTTTCTGGGAATGATAATAATGTTTATTATTGATATATTAGTTTCACATGAATATGAATTCGAGGATTCAATTGAGATGTTAATTAATAATCGTGGTCAAAGCAAACCACATCTTCATTATGGTCATCGACATCGGCAACGACACTACCATCGTGGGGAAAAGAGAGATATTCGCTTAGTAAAATCATCTATGTTTATATTCCTAGGAGTATTTATTCATAACTTCCCAGAGGGTATGGCTACTTTTGTAGGAACTCTAACACAAGTCCAGCTTGGAGTTTTATTAGCTATAGCTATAGCGCTGCATAATATACCAGAAGGAATTGCTGTTGCAATACCGGTTTATGCATATACTTTAAGCAAAAAAAAAGCTTTTAAATGGTCTTTTATTTCAGGGATGAGTGAACCTTTAGGAGCAGTATTGACATGGTTAATCCTTTTCCCCTTTATTAATGATTATGTATTAAATTCTATGTTAGGAGCTGTTGGTGGTATCATGGTTTATATTTCTTTAGATGAATTATTACCTGTATCCCGATCATTAGCAAAAGAGCACTATTCAATTATAGGAATAATAATTGGCATGTTTATTATGTCAATAAGTTTAGCATTGCTATATTAAGAATATATTTGAGAACATGCTAAACTATGAAGATTGAATACAAAATAATCAAAAACAATAAATAAGATATAATTAATGAAATTAACAATACCAATACTATTAGATTACAATCTAAACAAATTATGTGAAAATTATGATTGAAGTAGATATATGGCACCTTTATCGAGAAATGTTACGTAGTCGCCTTTTTGAAGAAGCTGTAACTGATTTATGGGAAAAAGGAAGGATTTCAGGCGAAATGCATCTTGGAACTGGGGAAGAAGCGATTATAGCGGGAGTAGTTTCTCAATTAGAAGAAGGTGATGCTATGGCAGTTGACCATCGTGGAACAGCTCCATTCATTATGCGAGGAATAGATCCAGTTTTATTACTTTTGGAATTTTTGGGTCATCCGAAAGGACTCTGCGCTGGAAAGGGGGGACACATGCATCTTTTTTCGAAAGAACATATGGCAGCCTCTTCAGGTATAGTTGGCTCATCAGGTCCAGCAGCTACGGGTTTTGCATTAGCTTTGAAATATCAAAACCGAAAAAAGATTGCTGTTGCCTTCTTTGGAGAAGGAGCAATGAATCAGGGGATGATGCTTGAATCAATGAATTTAGCATCTGTTTGGAAATTGCCTGTACTTTTTGTTTGTAAAGATAATGATTGGGCGATTACAACAGTTACGAATAATACTATAGGCGGAAATCTAATAGATAGAGCTAAAGGTTTTGGTATTGAAGGATATGAAGTCGATGGAACTGATGTAATAGCAGTTTGGAAAGTTGTAAATGAGGTGATCTCCAAGATGCGTAATAATGGTGGACCGCAGTTTATTCATGCACGATGTGTGCACATGGAAGGACATTTACTTGGAGACCCCTTACTTAGATACTATCGAAATCCTAACATGTTAGCCGAAGCTGCGGATTCTCTCAAACAAAATCCTGGTGAAAGTGTAGATGAAGTTCTTATGCTTTTACGTAAAATTGGAGGACAACTTAAGAAAAAATTTGATCCTTTAGTTGTTACTCAGAAAAAATTAAAGGACAACGCAGGGCGCCTTAAACAGATAGAAGAAGAAGTAACTAAAGAAATTGAACAAGTAGTATATAAAACATTAGAAATTTTTAAGGGAGGGATGAAGGATGACTGAGATGGGATTTTCTCAGGCCATCGTAAGTGCGATCGCACAAGCTATGGCAGAAGATGAAAATGTTATTATTATGGGAGAAGATGTGCACACTTTACGGATACCTATTCTCTTACCAAAACCAAACCTTTTCATTAGATTCGGTAAAGAAAGAGTGAAATACACACCTATAAGTGAAAGTGCTTTCGTTGGTGCTGCAGTTACTGCCGCTATGGCTGGTTTGCGACCTATTGTAGAGGTTATGTTAGTAGACTTTATTGGCGTAACAATGGACGCTATCCTTAATCATGCTGCGAAAATATCATTCTTTTCGGGAAATATATGGAATGTTCCCCTTGTTATCAGAACTGCTTGTGGTGGTGGTTATGGTGATGCTGGACAACATGAACAAAGCCTATGGGGTTGGTTAGCTCATATTCCAGGACTTTCAATTGTTGTTCCCTCAAATCCTGCCGATGCCGGGGGACTGATGCTTTCTTCTATTTATGAAGATAATCCTGTAATTTATTTTGAACATAAATTGTTGGCTGATTACTGGTTGGATTATATGGGAAGTGGTGGAAGAACTACAGTCTCCTTTGATGTTCCGGAGAAAGGATTAGAAGGAGAAGTACCAGACAAATGGGAGCCAATTCCTTTAGGTAAACTAAATCAAATAAGAGAGGGAGATGATGTCACATTAGTTAGTGTCGGCGTAGGTGTTCATCGATCCATTGAAGCTGCGAACATTTTAGAAGGTAAAGGTATTTCAGCTGAAGTATTAGATTTAAGGAGTGTGGTTCCTTTAGATGTAGAAGGAATAAAAAAATCTGTTAGTAAAACAGAAGCAGTACTCATTGTTGACGAAGATTATAAGAATTTTGGACTTTCTGGTGAAATAGGGGCAATTCTTTTAGAAGAAGGATTATCATTTAAATATGGGCGTGTCTGTACAGAAAATACAATCCCATATTCAAGAGAATTAGAAGATCAAGCACTCCCAAATACTAAAAGAATCATTGATGAAGCTCTTAAGATTCTAAAAAAATAGTTTTGAATCAAATATATTTTATTTTTATTTTTAATTGTTTTAAAGTTTGAATATCCTTTTTGCATTATCATGAAATATCTTTTCATAGAATTTTTTAGGCAGATCTAATTCTAATAATCCTTTCGTGGAAAAATCGTAATCATAGGGAATATTTGGAAAATCGCTTCCATAGACCAATCGATCTTCATATGATAAAAGTAATTCTGGCGTTGGAAATTCAATTTTTTTTTTCCATTTTTGAAATAAGTCTAAAGATATATAGACCATTGCTGTATCTAAGTAAATATTGTCATACTTATCTAAAGTTTCAAAAAATTTTTTAAATTCATATGTTCCTAAATGTGCAATAATCAAATTCATGTTTGGATACTTTTTAATAAACTTTTTAAAGTTTTTATAACCAACATACCGATTACTAAAAGGAGCTGTACCTACATGAAAGTTAATCCATTTTCCACGGTCTAAAATTATATTATAGACTTCAAACATTCTCTTATCAAATGGATAAAAATTCTGGACTAAAAGCTGTAATTTGATACCATAGAAATTATAAATATCAAAGATTTTGTTGATATACTCTACTCGATCTTTATCCTCAGGTGACACACACCCAAAAGCAAGCGCATTCTCATTTTCCTTGACAAATTGGTTTGTCCATTCATTAATAAAATCTGCTACTCCTGCTTTATGAGCATAATTATATGTGGTAAACTTCTTAACGTTTTGACCTTCTAATATATCTACTAACTTTTCGGATGAATATTTATATTTTATTAACCAACCTCTTGGTTTACCGTTTTTATCTGGTAGTTCAAAGAAGTTCCAAATTGCCTTGAAAATATTCGGAGGAAAAAAATGAGTGTGTAAATCAATATACTTAAAATCAAAATGAGAAAAAGTCATTATTTATGAAAAGGAATTACATCTTATAAAATTATAATTAACACTTCTTCATAAAATAAGACTCCTTGTAAAACACTTTAACTCTAAAAAGAAAAGAAGAAAATATTTTGAAATTATTCCTTTTTCCTTAGGATTGAGCTAAGCTCAGTTTTGAGTAAATCACGTATCGCTACACGAATTACCTCCGAACGATTAGGATATAAATTCATATTTACTAATTCTTCTATCCCTGATAAATAGGCTTCGGGAATATGGCAGGTTATTAATTTCATATTTTTTTCTAAAACCCCTTTTTAATATTAAACTTATTTTATTTAATATTTTAAGGCTAAAATGCAGTAATATATTTATATAATACAAGGATAATATAGACAAAATCTATTTAGACAATATAAAAGATTAAGTTGATCAAAATCAAAATAATATAGTAATTAAAAAAATTCAAGATCAACATGTATGACGTAATAATATCAGGCGCCGGTCCATCAGGATCTAAATGTGCCGAAATCTTAGCTAAGCATGGTTTTAAAGTTGCTTTAATTGAAAAGAACACTAACTGGCGAAAACCCTGCGGAGGCGGATGCAGTTTAAGATTCTATAAATATTATCCTCAATTGAGGAAATTAAATATGATAGATAAGCATAGTATTGCAATGTATTCAGCAGATTATTCAAAATTTCAATATACTTATGAGAATTATAATGACTATTCATTTGTTATGGACCGCTTAGAATTAGATAATTTTATTAGAGATATCGCTATTGATGCAGGAGCAGAGCTCTTCGATAATAATATTTCTTTTGATTTTATCTACAAAAATCAACAAAAAATTGGAATTAAAACAAAATCCCCTGGTGGTACTAAGGAATATTTTGGTAAAATTATGATAGTAGCTGATGGGATGAGTTCAAAATTAGCTAACAAATCTGGTATAAGACCAAATTGGAAAACTAAAGACTTAGGAATAGCTAAATGTGCTATTTTGGAAGGTAATTACTCTTTGGATATTAATACAGTTAATTTCTATTTTAGACCATATATGGGTTATGGTTGGATTTTTCCAATAGATGAAAGGCGATTCAACATAGGGATTTGTACATTTTATGAGGATAATTTTAAGTATAATGTTAATTATCTCTTTAAAGAATTTATAAATGAACCAGAAATTAAAAAAGCATTGCCAGAGTCAAATTATAAGAAAGTTTGGTCTTCTGCTTACCCAGAGCCTGTTATAGGAGTATTAGAAAAAAGTCTCTATAGTAATAATTTAATGATTGTTGGAGATGCAGCAGGTTTTGTTTCACCTATAAGTGGAGAAGGTTTATATGCTAGTATAGTATCAGGTAATATAGCTGCTTTAACTGCTGTTAAAGCATTAGAAATAGAAGACTGCTCAGAAAAAGTTCTAAAACAATATAAACATCATCCGAACATAAAAAAAATTATCAGAAATTATAAATTAAAACGTTCTTTAGCAACTTTTTTCTATGAAAAAGGAGGAAAAAATTTAAATGCAACTTTTAAATTAGCTGAAAAGAACCCTGAGTTTAGAGAGGTAGTTGCTAGTACTTTTCTTTTTAATAAAATACCTCCGAAAGACTTTTTTTCAAAAGTACAAAATACTGAATTAGATAATTATTCTCGCTGAGTCTTTTTTAAAAAAAAAGGACTTCTATTGTTTAATCAATTTATTTATAATAACCAAACTTCGTGTGGTTTAAAAATTTAAAGTTTCATCAATAAATATGATCGCTCCTAAGAGGAAGCTATATAAATATACGCTTTATTCAACTGTTAATTTAAGTGTAATTTCTATTTTGATTTTATATTACTTAAATTTAGCATTAATAATTAAAGCATTTTCTGATTATGAGGGAGCTTTTGAAGTGGTACTAATTATATCCCTTAGAATCTTTATTTTATCAATAACCGCTTTCTACTTATTCAATAAATGGTTTAAGCAAGAAGCAATGTATTTATCTGATATCCCCTTTTTATTAGGCTTATTTTTTTTGATATTAACTTTTGGTAAGACAATAGATTTACTTTGGGATCTAACTTTTTTTACTTTTAATGATTCTATGGTTCTACTTTTTCTAAAAATCCGATTTTTTATAATTATTTTAGAAGTAGCACCTTTGTTATATCTTGGCCTAGAAATAATATTCTTCAGACTAGAAGATAGATTTATTAAGTTAAGAGATAAAAGATTTACAAATAAACTAAGATTTCGGTTAATTTTATTAATAGTAATTATTGAATCCTTTGTAATTATAGTTGCCCCTAACAATACAATTATGGGAGTGATACTACCTTGCATATTATTACCTTCGTTATTTGGGATTATGTATATCTTTTTCTTAGCTTATAGATTAAATCGTCTTTCAGTTGTTAAACCTGGAATCTTAACAATAGGATTCTTTTTATATATGCTATCAAATATCTTTAGACCACTAATGCAAAATATTCTTGGCGAAAACGCCAGTTATATTATATTAGCCGAATTAGTTGATATTTTTGTATTTATAATAATCTTTTTAGGACTTTATAAGAAAAGTGCAGTATAATATAGTTAAAAATTATAAAAAAAATAATATAAAAAATTTTAAATTACAGATTATTTTCAGCTTTCTCCAGCTTATCTAGTTTGTCTTTTTCAGGGAATCCTGAAGGATAAATATTTGTAATATCGTGTGGATTAGTATCATATCCATTCTTTTCCATAATATTAAAAAGCTTTTGTATGTTTTCTTCAGCGCATTCTTCCATTACTTCTCCAGCAAGGAGGACATAGGAAAATGCTGTTAAAAATGGAATTCCACCGAACAATACTACTATAACAAGTACTCCAAAGATTATCATAAAAAAATCTCCTTCTCCAAAAAATCCCGAAAAATCAACAGTAGTAAGAAACGTACTAAAAGTAAGTAAGGCAGAGAGTCCAGCAATACCCTTAACAATAGATTGGGACCAGATACTTATAGGTTCAATGTCACCAGGTTGACGGTATTTCTTATTCTCACGGAAATAAACAATTCCAGCATCATCAAGCAAATAATTACCTGATACGAAAAACGAAAATAAAACGAAAGATAAGATCATTGGTAATACACAGCATAACATATATCCCATCATAAAACTAAAGAATTCAGTACCTCCAAATGTACCAAAAGTTTGAGGATATCCAAGTAAAGTAGTTAGAGTATCATAAGAGTAAAATCCAACGGATATTGAAAGAAGTAATGGTAAAATTAATCTTTTAAGTTTAATTATTAATCCAATCTCTTTCCTTCCTTCCATATCCAATACAAGGATGTCATTTTTATAACCTCTGGAAATTTTGAAGAATAAGTCTCTTAATTTAATAAAAACATATGCAAACTGAGGTGCAAATCGATTGTAAAGAGCAGCAGTCAACGGCAACGTACCATACCATGTAATAATAACAACTAAGAACGCTATAACGATATTAGTATTATTAGTATTTGTTATTAGGGTATTATTGAAAATATTCATCAAAATTAAGAATAGAATAAATGTTAAAGTCATCAATCCAATTGCCATTCCATTTACTACGACAGTAAGTTTATGTTCTTTAACACTTTTACGCCGATAATTTAATTTCCTTCCATATAAAATAACAATTATTATTCCAGCAGCTAATAATATTGTAAGTACAATAAACAAAGGTAAACCATAAGGTATTGCCGGTGATAACCATAATGCTACTGGTTTTTGTGTAGAAAGTGCTATAACTCTGTCATCTCCTGTAATAACAAAATCTTTTTTGCCATCACCATCAAAATCGCTTATAGTAATTATCGAATCAGCATGATATTCAGTATTTATAATTGCATATTTTTTTCCGCTAATAGGATTCAAGATTGTAAAGCGTCTTACTTCATTAAATGATATTAAAGGTTCATATCTTTCATGATAAATTATTTCATCAATTAAGTCTCCATTAAGATCTTCATTTAATACTAAAATTTTAAAGTCATCTCTATTCCCCCCTCCTACAACTTCCCGGATCAATTGTTCCGTAGTTAAATCAAAACTATATACTCGCATGAATCTTTCTTCGTCTTCAGGACCGTACCAATAACTTACTTCTAATAGAAAATAGAATAAATTGTCTCCTTGCAAGCTATGAATTTCTTCTAAATTAATATCGTTATAATTTGGATCTATTGCAAATTGTCCTAAAATATTCCCATTTAAACCACTTCTTACAGTTACAAATCCGTCATTTCGAGAGGATACTAATATATCTGCAATATTATCATAATTCACATCATCAATAATTTCATAGTCCCCAAGATATTGAACTAAGGTAATGTTATAGATTGGATCTAGGAAATTAGATTTACTAGTGTTAAGCAAAACGATAGATAAATCATCAAGATATAATACATGAGATTGACCATTAAATTCTAATAATTCAAGTGCAGGGAATTGTGATTCTCTCCAAATACTCGCATTGAACACAGGATAACTATATGTTTTAGTACCATTAACATAATAACTAGTTAAATTGCAGTCATAATATATATCAGTACGATTCTCCCAAGGATTATATACTTCATATTCTTCACACTCTATTACAATTAAATCTTCGTATTGATCATCTGGGACGTTATCAATGCTAACTAAATCATGAATATAAAAATTGGTGAAACTGAACTCGTATCCAGCTAAGTCATTCCCATTCCTTCCATCTATAATATGATTAGTATATTGATTGAGAAGAATCTCTGGTTCATAATGATCATTCCAAGCAGTCCAGTTAGGAGATATTGTTGCTTTACTTACAAAATAATCGCTAGGTCCAAGTCCGTCGACGTTCATTATAGGAAATGCATTTCTTACTGGTCCGGTATATTCTCTTTCCCATATTACGCTCCCGCTAGATCCTTCTAAACAGAAAACTCCACCATATTGAATTATTGAATATTGTTCTGGTCGATCAGTTCCACCTATATCAGCATAACTAATGATATCATTATGACCATTACCATTTACATCTTCTGTTTCATACGAGTTTAACCTTATTGGATATATATCTCTAATTTCTTCCCATGCCCATCCGGGATGTAATTCCATTTGAGTTATAAACACGATCCCTAAGACACCGAATATAATAAATGAACAAGCTAAAAGTACCAAATTTATAGGGCGCGATTCATCTTCTTTTCCTTTATTTCTTTGAAACTTCATGTAAATCAAATTTTTATGTAAATATTCTTATAAATTTAAATTTTAAGATATAAAATCTTTAAGAAAAAGGTATTATTTATAATTTTTTTATTTACTAAAACATTAATCTAAAAACAATTAAAAAAGAAAAAAAATATTATTAAATGGGGTGCTTTAGAGTTAAGATTATGCATTTAGGCTCTCGTTGAAATGAGTAATCCTTAATTCTAAGGTGCTCCACATTTAAATTTTTAATTTATTCCTAACTTTCATTAACATCTATTTTTTTCGCTGGTTTCTTTCCCATGGTTATCTTTAAGAGACCATTTGCCATTTTTGAAACAATAGTATCTGGATCTGCTCCAACTGGCAAAGGGATGTCCATATCAACTTCGATGAAAGTAAAACCCTTCCCGAAAAATGGAGCACAACAAACATCATTAGGAGTTTCTTCTTCAGGTTTTTCTTCTACTTTCTCCAATTCAGGAATCTTAGGCTTTGCGGCTTTAATATTTAAGTGTTTATTGATTAGAGAAACTGTAACATCCTCTTTAGTGCGCCCAGCCAAAGGTACTGTAATTAAAAAACTTTCTCCGAGATCTTCAATATTATATGGAATACAGCTTCCCATAAAACTTCTCATAAAATGTCCAGCCATCCTTTTCAATTTTGCCACATCGTGATGTCCAAATGGGAAACAGAAAGCTTTAGCCCTTGGTCCATGATGGGATCTTTCATGACACATAGCTTTTTTTACCTCTTTTGGTTATTTTTTTTTATTAGATAATTGGTATAAGTTAAAATTAGATTACATAATCATCATCATCATCATAAATTTCTAAAGGTTGTTTTCTCATTTTTCTTTCTGCTTTAATCTTTTTTAGCAATGAATTATAGCTCTCCAAAGTATTATTTATTCTTTCAAGTCGCTTTTCAAGTTTTTCTTTACTGACTTCTAAGCGATTTACAATGCTTTTTATTCTAGCAATGTTTGCTTTTGAAAAATCTTCTTCATCGATTTTCTCGTCTGTAGGAAAATCATGAAATGGGAAACAACAAAAGGCATTGCTAACATTTTCCTCAAAACGAGGGATTGCTTTAATGATTGTTTGCAAGAAATCTCCTAGAGAATTAATGCTGATTCTAAAGTTATTTTTTAGAGCATGATTTAATTCAGTTATGCCTTTCTCTGTAATATAATAAATCTTTTTAAGACGAGCAGTATCAGTTGTTTCTTCAATATTTACAAATTCATGTGTAGCAAGTTTATTCAATAGAGGGTAAATAGTTCCAGCAGAACCTCTCCATAAACCTCGAAAATTTCTATTGATTTTTTGAATAATATCATATCCTGAGATACCTGGGCTACCTTTAATTATAGATAGGACTAATATCTCTAAACCTGATAGAGTATCAGTATGATATCCACTGAAACGTTTTCCAAAAAAAATTTTAACTTCACCAATTCAATTTATTATTTTTACGATATATATAGTAAATCGAATATATAAATATATCGAAAATCGAAGTTCCATCTAAATTAAATAAAATATTAAAATATTAAAATTATAGACGTTAATATAATTTATCTCAAAAATTGTATAATTCTTATCTTAATTATGTAGAAATAAATCATAGAAACTAAATATGTAAATTTTAAATTAACTTTAAAAAGAATGAATCTATGAATTAAATAATTCTAAAATTAAAGGTTTAATAAAAATGGTATCACCATTAGAAAGTTTTTATGGAGCTTTTACTTTTGCATCTGTTGTTATATCAACAATTTTAGGCATGTTTATAGCATTAAAATTTATTAAGTATAAAAAAGTGGAATTATTATTAGTTGGGATTACTTGGATATTATTGGCAAGTCCTTATTGGTCTGATGCTACCCAATTTATGATTGTTATGATTTTTGGAAAACAATTAAATTCACCTTTATATTTCTTTTTAGCTAATGCTTTTATTGCTCCAATTCATATAATTTGGGGTTTAGCGTTCACAAATTTTCTATATAAGAGGCAGCAAAAGAAATTAATGACCTTTTTTGTATCTGAAGCAGCTTTATTCGAAATATTCTTTTTAGCAATTTTTTTTCTCGATCCCTATTTAATTGGTGATCAAAAAAGTGCCTTTGTAGTCGAATGGGTGATTTGGGTTCAGATTTATCTATTATTTTCAATAGCTCTATTCTTAGTAACTGGATTTTTATTTGCAAGAACAAGTCTTAAAACAGATGACTCCGAAATTAAGTTAAAAGGTAAATTTTTATTAATCGCCTTTATATCTTTTACAGTCGGCACTGTTATTGATGTTATTGGAGCAGAAAGTCCCACAGAAATTACAATTCTTTTAGCAAGAATATTTGTAATCATTAGCTCTCTCTGTTTCTATATTGGATTCACATTGCCTAGATTCATAAAAGAATTATTTATTAAATAAAATAATTATTTCCTTTATTTTTTCTGTAAAATTAAAGAGAAGCTTCTGCTCTTTTTAAAAGTAATTGAAGTATTGCTGGATAAAATTCTGTAAGGAGTTCAATATCCAATATTAAACTGCTGCCTCGGTTAAACATCACTATTATCCCATAAGCACCTTGTTCAGTTTCTTCCATATACATACTAGAAAGAAATCCAGGTGTTGCTCCATCATGTCCTTGAATTCCATCGACAACGAACCAACCTAATCCATAGCCAGCTGGCTCAGATCCAGGGATTAATACATGCTTTTTATGCATTAATTCAATTTTTTCAGGAGTAAGTAGTTGAAATTCATTATATTTACCTTGATTCATATGAGCAATCAAATATTTTGCTAAATCTGGTACCGTACTTCTTAATGAACCTGCTCCATTTAAGCTTAAATTATAAATTGGTATAGGAAGATTACTCTCATTTAGCCTTTCATAAGGAATTGCGTTCATTCCAGTAAAATCGATATAATTATATCCACTATTTGTCATATTTAATGGATCAAGGATGTCTTCTTGAACATATTCTACTATTGATTGATTTGTTACTTCTTCAACTAAGTAGCCAAGTAACTCAAAACCCGCATTAGAGTAAAAAAACTCTGTTCCTGGTTCTAAAACCCAATAATCTGAATCATAATATGGTCCAGATGGATTCAAACTACCATTTAGGAACTCTTCTAAGGATGGTTTTGGATCCCAATAAGTGTAACTTGTGCCAAAAATTGAATTTATCCATTGAATCATTTCTTTATCAAAATAATAACTTATATCGAAATCCCTTGTTAAACCTGCTGTATGAGTTAAAAGCATGTGAATTGTTATTGGAGTACTTGGGAAGCTTGGATGCCTTACATCAAATGGTAAATATTCATTTATATCATCATCCAAATTTATTAAATTACTTTCATTGAGTTGAAGCAAACTAGTTGCGGTGAATGTTTTAGTGATAGATCCAATCATATAAACAGTATCTAAATCAGATTGATCACCAAATCCATTAGCCCAAATAAGACTCTCATTAATAGCAATCCCTGCCGCTAGTGATGGGACATCATATTTTATCATCAAATCTTGTATTTTTGACTCAAAAGACTTTTTTGAAGGTTGAAATACTATAAAAGTAATAATTCCAGCTCCAGTGATGGTAAATACTAAAATTAGAGCAATTATGTACTTTTTGTTGGTTTTCATAATAATCTATCTTTTTAAATTCTTTATTAAATTTGAATTCTTTTAATCCTTTCAAGAATTGTTTTTATATTATAATAAATTTTACCAATCTATTGATTTTAAAAGATTAAAAATAATTTAAAAGAGAACTATTTAAATTTCTGTATATAAGTTAAAGAATTAAAATCATATCTATAGATTATTATGGTTAATGAAGCCCGAATTAAAAAAAATCTTGAAAATCTCGCTTTTCCTCGGTTATCTGGAACGGAATTTGAACTTAAAGCTTTTAATAAAGTAATGCAAGAAGTAGAAGATTTGAACTTGGAATTTGAAATCCAACCTTTTACATTCAGCTCGTTTTACTCGAGAATCTATCCAAAAATAGCATTCTTATCTGGCTCGTTAATATTTTTCTTACTATATTTAAATATACCAATGATTATATTCCCTATTTTGATAATCATCTTATGTTGTATATTATTAGTTTCAATTATCTTAACACGAAAACCCGAAAAAATTCAATTTATTAAAAAATTCAATTCCCAAAACCTTCTAGTAAAGATTAAATCTAAATCAAGTGAAAAGAACAATGACCGAATTGTAATGTTTATGAGTCATTTAGATTCTAAAGGACAAAGATTTACGATTAATACTAGGATACGAATGATTAAACTTTGGATTTCTTCTACAATCATTTTAGCCGTTATTGTACTCTATAAGTACTTTGTTGTAAATACAGAATTTGAAATAATCTTTTACATTATCGGGCTGTTTCCTTTAATACCAAACATGTTTGCCTCTATAGTAATAACTCTTAACACTACAAATAATAAGTCTTTTGGAGCAGTTGACAATGCTTCAGGTATAACATGCAATTTAGAACTCGTAAAACATTATAGTATCCCTAAAAACCGATTAACCAATTATAACATGTGGTTTCTTTTTACTGGAGCTGAAGAATGCGGAACAATGGGTATTAGGCATTTTTATAATAATATGAAGAATCTAGACTTCAAAAAATCGATAATATTTAATTTTGAATCCATAGCTAATCACGTGTATCTATTTCCAGGAGAAAATGGAGGGGAACACATCAAAGAGGTCGATAATTTACTATTGAATAACAAGAGGAATCTTCCAATTGGACACTTTATCACAAGTAGAGTTCTCGGAACTCATTCTGATGGAGGTTTTTTAGGAGACAGGGGTCTTCAAGGTTGGGGCGTAGGGGAGGTTGAAGCCTATGATTATATGCATACTTATAATGACACGATTGATAAAATTGATACGAAAGTTTTAAAGAATCTGTGCTTAGTTCTTATAGATTCTTTAAAAGAGCATGATTCTAATTTTAGCAAGAATAAAAACTAAAAAATATTAGATTTCCTTGCATTATCCTTTTAAATGTTGATAATACTTAGCTATATATTAAAAAACGTGAAATGAAGCTTTCACGAACATAAAACCTTGCTCATTTTATCGATCGAAATTTAGTAATAATATGATTAAGCATTTGTAAACCGTATTTTACCATATCGTTAAGATCATTTTCCACACCAAATTTAATATAATGTAAACAAGTACATCCATATAGAAATTTCATTCTGTTTGTGAAATTTTGATCTTTATTTCCTTTATAGCTTGCTAAAAGAGTTTTGAGAAAAATATCACCTTCCTCATAAAATATAAAATCTGCTGCAGGATCATAAATTTTCGAATCTTCAAAATCAATTATCCCCATAATCTTGAAAGTTTTAGGATTAACAAGGATATTACTCGTATCAAAATCTCCATGTATAATGACTGGAGTAAAATTAAAATTTTTCTCTTCTCTTAAAAAAATCCTAAAAAGCTTAGAGACCCAGTCTTTTTGGTATGAATTCAATAAAGAGAAGATATTAGATTGAATTTGATTAAAGTAATTTTGCCACTCTTGCTTGTAGTCTTCAAGTGTTATTATTTCTTTAAAAATCTTGTTACGTAATGCTTTTTTTAAAAAATTTTCTCCATGAAGTTGAGATAAAAATGCACCAACCTCTTTAGCAATTTTAATTTTGTCACTTTTAGAAGTTTTATTAAAACATTTTGAAAGAGAAATCCCTGTTATTTTTTCATATCCAAAAAAAGGATTGTCAATATCTCTTGAAATAAAAATAGGTTTAGGGATATTCACGGTTATAAATTTTTGGATAAAATTTAATATTTCAACTTCCTGTTCAATGAGTTGAACTCCCTTAAGATTTCGGAATAATTTATCAGGAAATCGAAAAATATACTTTTCATTTACCTCAAAAACATTATAAGTTCCATGATATAGGAACTTTATTTTACTTTCTCTCACTTCTGGAAGAAGGTCTCGAATAGAATTAAATACATCAGTTTTGGAGATATCTTGAGCTCTCTGTTCTTCGTAATTAATCATTTTATTCTTATCAGTCAATTTTCTGTTAGTTAAGATAGCTATAATTTTTGCTTATACTTCCCCGAAATAAGAATAAAGAATATATATTAAGAAGGCTATTATAGAGATGAGAAATATCCATAGGCTAAACAAAGCGAAGAAGTCAATTAAAAGATTATCGCTTAAATTAGGTTCTCCAGACATCAAAACAACGATTATAGAAGCGATTGCAGAGATTAAGAATTGAATTATTAAAGATTTTATAAGTTTAGGGTACTCTTCTAATTTTCTATTCTTAATTATGTCGCTAAAAGACACATACAGTTGCAAAGTTGGAAAAAACAATAACGCATAAGGAACAAGAGACAGAAGATTGGAGAAATATATAAACCATATAAATTCCGCATTTAAGTTAATAATACTAATTATTAAAGTAAATATACCATAAATTATCGCGATTATCCATATTACTAACAATATATAAGCTGCTTGATTTAAGGATTTCATATT
>JBHLKV010000011.1:0-33784 GCA_048886305.1 Candidatus Hodarchaeota archaeon | reverse complement strand
AAAAAAGCACCACATGCTTGAAAAATGTTAAGAACTATAGATGGAAATCCAGAATAGATTCCTGCTTTTAATTCTCCCGTTGATTTTTCATCATCTTCAGCAACATCAGCATAAACAATATATGGGAACAGGTACCAACCTCCCAAGATAGCACCAATCCCTACAATGAATATAATTCCTAAAATTAAGTAACTATCCATTTCTAAAAATCCGAATAAAGTAATTGGGAGAAATATTACTGCTAGAAGAAATACATATAATAGAGCTCGTTTTTTACCTATTTTTTGAATTATTTTTCTCCAGAGATATAAGAATATGAAAATTGTTAGTAACAACGCCACAGCGGCAATAATATAGTCCATTAAACCTAAATTTAAAGCATCTTCAAGATATTTCAACATAGCAGTTGTTATCATTGACCAACCTAATCCGCTGATTCCTACCATAAGAACTATTAGCATAAAGTTTTTATTTTTAACAATAGTTTTTAGATTTTTAAGAAGATTTGATTCTATTTTGTAGTGTGGCTCTGTTGGCATTTTAAATGCAATAATGTAAAATAACACAATTGTCATAATTCCGAAAATTATTATAGACATACCTACAGTCAATGGAATAGAGATATTTAGATCTAGTGGAGATGCTTTTAAATCATCTATATAACTTGTTAGAACAATTAATGAAAAAAGAGCCATTATTCCATTCCCTATGTAATTAAATGTGTTTTGAAATTGAGAAACATTAGGTCTTTCTTCTACTGGGAATTCTTCCGCCATCCAAGCCTGATAAGGGGTTGTAACAGAATAAGAAAACCTAAATAGAACTTCCCAAACTAACATCCATGTAAATAGGATTTTTTTATCATTAAGATCGATCATAACACCAGGTAACAATAAGAAAATAGTGGACAGTCCTAAGAGTGGAGCAAATATTATGATATATGGTTTTCTGCGTCCCCAACGTGAGTATTTAGCATCACTAAGCCATCCAAATAAAAACTGGGATATGGCAATAGTTAAGTAACCCATACAAATTATGAAACCAGCTTGAAAGGGAGGTAATCTATAACCGGAAGTATAAAGAGTAAATAAAGCCCATCCTTCGATACCAAGCACGATTGAGGTCCCTAATCTTGGCATTCCAAAAAGGATTTTTCTAGAATTTTTAGTTCTTTCTCTTACTATCTCAACTGATTCGCTCATTCTAATTCACAATTTTAGTAATTAATACAATTTTGATAAATTTTAGTTAAATATAGATTAACGATGATTTTATATAAAAGTATATCAAATTTAAGTATTTAAACAAGATAAGAACAATATCAAAACAAGAGTTGGTAATTGAAGTTTTAAACTCTTTTAGTCCTCCTCTTCATCCCAACCTAGATCTTTTAAGATAGAATCTATCGCTCCAGATTCTTCTTCTAAAATGAATTCTGTGTCATATTCAGTTGCTTCATATCCTGAATCAAAGTCAGGAGGAGCTAAATCTTCAAATGAAGGTAATTTATCGAGAGGAGGTAATTCTTCTGTAATTATTCTTTCTTGGGAAACTGGCTCTTCTTCAATTTCCATTGGAGTATAATCTTCTAAGGGCACTGGAGGTACTTCATCATCATACACTTTAAATTGAGCTTCGTCTTCTGAAATTATAGCTTCAGGCACATCAGTGGACATTTCTTCAGTAATATGCTTAACTTCTTTATCAAAATCTAATCCAACCGATTTTGGGATTGTTACTATATGATCGACACTTTCTACTTCTAATTCCTCAAATTCTTCCCCTTCTTTTTCCCAATCATCCAAAAATCCTAATAAGTCGCTTAAGGCTTCCTTGTCTTGTTCGACTGAAGGAATTTTTAAAAACTCAGCTTCTTCTTCAATTTGTTCAGGTTTTATTTTCTCAACTTCCGGTTCTTCTAAGGAAAGTGTCATTTCAGTTTCTTTATCTCCAGATAGTAATCTATTTAACTTTCGAGCTAATTCACGTAAATATCCGAGATAAAACCCAATTCTATAACTTTTTCTTAATCCCCCAAATACAATGTATTCATCATTAATTGCCATCAATATACTATATCCTGCTTTATTATGTAATATAATTTCTGTTAATGCACCATGTACCGTCGCTTGGTTTAATCGCAATCCTAAATCTATAAGTGCAGTACTAGAGGCAGATGTGGCATCTGCATCTAATTCTGATGAGATAGCACTTGCAACCTTCATTCCTACTCTAGATAATACAGCAAGATTTTCTAAATCAGTCTTCTCTTCTTCTTCTTTTAAAACAAACATCATTTTTTTTCTGAGATCTTCTGCGATTGATGACATTTTTACCTTCACTAAGTAAATATCCTATTGAAAAGTATTATTTTTTATGATTTTATGTATTAATAGCAAGTTTATTTTAATATATTTTATCACTTTTTCATTTTAAAAACTTGTTTAAATTCATTTGTGTTGTTTGAGATTTTTCTAGCTTTTTAAAAGAATATCCCGATAAATCTGTTATAATTATTTTTATTTTATCGATTACATCTTTAACAGTTAAGTTTTCTGTATCTATTTTGAAAACATTTTGTTTTTTTGATAAAAATTGATTATAATAAGATAGAATTTTGATAAGATATTCTTTGTCAGCTTCATTCCATTCTAATCTAATTGCTTCAATTGATCCTCTTTGAATTATACGTCTTAAAATTGTATTTGGATTAGCATATAAGTATATGATATAATCCTCCTTCCATTTAATAGAGTTATAGGTATCTAAAATAAGTTTATAGTCTTTTTCTTTTAAATTTAAACTTTTGGAGTAAATTAACACACATAATGGTGTTCGGTCTAAAAATATTACCCTTCCATTATATCGATTATCATAATTGAAGATATTTTGATTTCTTTTAATTAATTGTTGAAGAAAATGAAGTTCACTTCTAAATCCAATTTGTTTATCTGAAGAACCAAAGGGAAAGGGAGGATTTTTTATATATCTTTCTGGGAAAAATTTAAACTTATTATCTTCTATAAACATTTTTTTTAGAAGATTAAATACTGAGGTTTTACCAACGCCATGTGCTCCTGCTATAGAGATTATTATATTGTCCTTACTGGCTCTATTTCTATAAATTCTTTTGCTCAATCTTTTTTACCCCAAACTACGAAGATTATCTCTTATTAGGTATAGTTAAGGTTTTAAATAATAACACTAGAGATTATTAATTTTTTTATTATTAAAATTTTATATTTAAGGGATAATGAATAGTTCTTTTAAAGAACTAGAACAATTATAATCAAAAGATTGTAAAAAACACTCGCGATAATTGTATTATATAAATTTTCATTGATTTCATATAGTAATCCTAAAACCATAAAGATTATAAAATTCATAAAAAAATTAAAAGAAAACAACAACAACATTACAAGTGTATAAATCGATGCAACTAAAAGAATAACCTTAAAACCACTTTTAAATCTCTCTTTGAGAGTGTTGTGCATCACTCCTCTAAATACAATTTCAGTTGAAAAACTAGCTAGGCTTAAAAGAATTACTAGTAATATAATTGGTAATAAATCAGCATCGCGGATAACTGAATTTTGTTTTTCAATAGTTTCTTTTAATTTTAAAAAATCCAGACCTACATCAGAAATAAAATCAATTAAATAACCGAAAAAATAATTAATTAGGAATAAACATAATCCACCCAGTAAACCAATCAAAACTGCTAATATGAATTTCTTAGATTCTGATTTTAAACCTAATTTCTTATAACTATGCTTTTTAGAATAGATATACCATAAAGGATATATGCCAAATAATAATTCTGGAATTTGACCTAATAAAATAATGCCAATATTGAGCTCAATATCGGTAGTTTCTACTTGAAATGCTATTATAGTAGAAAGCAAAAAATAAATAATGATTAAAATATATAGGCAATTTCCGAAGAGGTTTATACCTTCTTTTAAATTCCATGTATCTTTCTTTAGTATAAATTTTTGTTCGACTTCAAATTTTTTATTGGTAAAAACTAAACCTGGTTTTTTTTGAATTATTAATTTTTTTTGTTCAGATATTTTCTCTAACACAGTATTACATATTGGACATTGATCTAAAACACTAGATGTAATTATTGAACCACAACCAGAACATTTTCGGGTAATTTGAGGTTTAGGTGCAGTAATTGGTCTTTTTGGTACTTGTTTTTCTCCGGGTTTTAATTTCAAAACTAATTTACCACAATTTGGGCAATAAGTTCGTCCCTCTTCTATATATTTTCCACAAAAGACGCAATACTGGACTCTCTTCTCTTTATTTTCATTCATAATTTTTTCGAATAGATTCAATCAATAATCAAACAAACATAAAATCTAATTCTTTCTAATTTCGTTTTATAAAATATATAAACTAGAAATTATATAATTTTTGTTTATATAAGAAAGTAATATTTAAGAATGAGAATAATGAAGTTGATTCCGCTGCTTGGTATGTACAAAATCTAGATCATCGGAATGAAATATTAAATAAAATAATCAATAAATAAGGTATCAATTATTTAGTATTCTTTTTCTCAATTTTCAATCGATTTTTCCTTATATTATTTTTAGTTATATTATACAATTCCATTAACAATAATCCTTGATAATATGCGATTGAGTCGAAATAGCCCTCTGCTAAATCAGTCTTACCCGCGTAAACTAAAGCAATTTGAGCGTTAAGCGCCGCTTTCATTATAAGTTCTATCCCTTTATATATTAAATTAGGACTCCACATCCCTTTATCTGGATTTGCCCACCAAGTGGGACAGGAATAAAGACATTTATCATAGAACCACCGTGCTGTTGTATAATAATGTTCAATTTCCCAGTTTTGTGTAATATCGAGATCATCTACTAAATTAATAAGGTTATTCATACTTCGCATGATTTTCCAATAATATGTATGAATTTTATTTTCGGGATGACTCCATAAAGGATAGGGTATACCTAATTTTATATCCTCAATAGTAGTACTCCAGGATGATTCCCTAGGAATGATTTTTTCCTCAGCAATAGGAAAATACTTATCCAATTCTGAAATAAAAACTATTTCAATTTCATTATTTTTATTAATTAATTCCAAAGTTTTTCCCAAGAAAGTTTTCTCGTAATTCTTTATGTGATGTCCGAACGTTTCACCATCCATAGCCGTAATTATATAAGTATTATTTTTATAATCCTGTTTTTTATCTTTATACATATTATTTAATTCCTTAACGAATTCCTTAGTAGTAATTGATTTAAAAGCAATTTTGTTACTCAAGATATCATCTCTAAAGAAAAGTTGTAAGCCATTTGGGGATTTATATATCCTATCATATGGCCATTCAATAGGACAAGCAATTCCGCTCACTATTACCCATTTATAACCTAAATCTCGTATGAACTTAGCAACATTCGAACTAATTGACATTTCAGGAGGAAAAAATCCTTTTCTCTCCCATCGTCCAAACTCTTTTCTATTAATTTCTTCATTCATCCGAATCTGATGTTGTGCTTCCTTTCTAGGTATTAAAGGAAGTATGGGGTGAAATTTTGCGGTTCCGAGAATTTCTATTTTATTTTCTGAGACTAAATTCTTTATTAAATCTATAGTATCACCTAATCCATATTCATAAAACAATTCAATAAGAACACCGTTAATGTTTAAGCAAAATTTAGCATTTTCATGTTCTTCAATAATGGAAAATAAAGGTTTATAACATTCTTTGTCAATTTTTTTTAAAATTTCGATCTCTTGGTTTGGTGGTTGATAAACATGAATAAGAGGAGCCCAATAAGTGACCAACTAATTCCACCTATATATAATTAATTGTATTTTTATTTTCAATATAAGTAAATCTTTATTTCTCTATAATTGTTTCTTTTATTGCTGTGCCAAAATGAGTAGCACCAGGTCCGATATGGACAAGTACTTCATCTCCAACCTTAATATCTACAACAGATTTGGCATTACCATTAATATCGATTAAACTTATAGTTTCTGCATTTTGACATATACAATAAATTGGAATTGTTCTAGCTCCTTTTGTTACTTCTAATTCAAATCTTAGCATTGGACGAGTTTCGATTTTAACTCTCCCGACTGATACAATTCTAGTGAAACCTTCTGAATTGACAATTAAAACTTTATCACCACCTTGTAATTCACTTAAATATTTAGTACGATATACCTTCTCGGGATCATCATTAGGTACTAAAATATAAGCGGATACATCTCCAGCATTAACTCTAAACGGTCTGGAAGCTACGAATTGTGTTTCAAAAACCTCAGCATGAATTAAACAAAAACCTTTAGCTGTACTCCCAACGAGAAGTCCCTCCCCTGGATGAAGGAGAGACGTCGTATCAACACACACACGATCACTTTCGGGTATATTATTGATCTTAATGACTCTTGCTCCTATTAGATCAATTTTAAATGAAGTAAATAACAACTTTTTTAATTCAGTCAACTCATTTACATTATTAGGCTTAATTAAAATTCCATCAACACCAATTTCAAGTGTCTTAAACATCAATTCTGCTTCTTTAACATCTTCCACTTCAGCAATCAAATCTATTTCATTTGAATGCATTTCTGCTATAAGATTTTCAAAAGGGATAATTTTCCAATTTTTTGCTGAAATAATAATTAGATCTAATTGACCTGTTTTCGAGAGCTCTACAACTTCTCTCTCATCTTCCTTTGATTTTAATTTTTTATAAAAACCTAATATTTCTCCAGAAATTCCTTTTTCTGCTATTTTATTTTGTAATTCTTCTTTATTTTCATAGATCAGATATTTAGCAGGTACTTCAAGATCTTTAGTGAAAAAATTTAATCGCTCAATTCCCTTGAATTCAGAAAAAGTAGACTCTGAAACTAGAAAATTTAGAAAATTTTTATTAAATGCCTCTTGAACTAATTCCTTGAAATTGCTACTTCTAGTTTCGAAGTTAATTATAATTTTTTTCATTACTTTTCAAAATTTGGTCTATGAAAACTTTTTTGATGAGAATTATTTTATTATATTATATTAAATAATATTAAATTTTTAAGCTAGAAAAATCATATATTTCATAAAATAGATATTATTTTGATTTAATTATGAATTAATTATGAAACTCTGGAGTTGAGATGCTTATAGGGCTCAAGAAAAAGTTATTTCCCCGGAAAAGTAAAGAAAAAGATGATTTAGTTTCTAAAGCAAAAGGACATATTCATAGATTGAATGTAATGAATAAAAATTATAGTCGACGTGCCGAGATTAGTCGTAAAAATGCTAAAATTGCTTTGAAACGTGGAGAAAAAGATCGTGCGAAAAATTATCTTATTCAATACAAGGCTTATCAAACTAAAGTTGATAGATCTAATAATATTAGAGCAAAAATCGAAAGACAAATTCAAGCAATAGAAGAAGGTGTTTTAATATCGCAAACTGGTGATATTTTTGGAGGGATAAGGGATGAATTAGAATATATTGCCACTAAAGCTTCCCCTGCTAAAGTAGCCGAAATTGCAGAAGATTCTGAAGCATATGTAGCTGAAATTGAAGAAGCAGCAGATATTTTAGCAGGAGATCCTGAGATAGATCTTGCAATTGATGTTACAGAAGAATTAAATCAATTAGAAACAGAAATGCTCCTTGATCAAGGAGGTACAATGCCTGCAGTTCCCGCCGATGATTTACAATATATTCCTGATTACGAAGAACTTGAAGAAGAAGAGATGAAATCAAAAGAAAAGCTTAAGGATGAGATTGATAAACTGCGTAAAGAATTACAAGGCTAAGTCAGTAATTTTACGCAAAGTTTTCTTATGAAATTAATTAAATTTAAAGTAATTTAATTCAAAATTCTTTTAGCTCAGTAATTGATTTAAAGCTTGTTATATTATTGTTTAGCTGGGTTATAATAATATTCAAGTGAAATATCTTTTTTTATCAAAATTTCTATTATTTTTCTTTATTGCCTCGATTTCTTCTAATTCTTCTTTTATAGATTCAATTTTTTTTTCAATTAAATATATTTCTTTTTGTAGATTCTTAAAAGTTCTAAAATAATCAATCTCTGAGATAATTCCTTGATCAAACTTTGCATCAAGTGTTTTTAATGTTTCTTTTAGGCTGTACTTATCTTTATTTAATTCAAATAACTTTTCGCGTTTTTCTTTATCTAGTTTAAATATTTTCTTGTTACTTTTATAAGCGGTTTCTGTTGGAAGATTCTCTGGATCAAATAATTCAGATAAATGATTTCTATTATAATCAGTGTAATCAAAAAGCGGATTAGAATAACGAGTTGGAGATGCTGTATTATAGTATTCAGGATTTATGAAATTTGGGTGATCTGGAGTTGGAAGATTAAATTTTTGTGCTTGTTCTAATTTTCTCATCAATAGATTTTTATGTCCAAAATCAGAAAACTCATCATTATATAGATTTACTCTTTGAGGACGATAGTTTTGAAATCTATTAGGATTATGAAGATCCTGAATAAAATACTCGTTTAAATCTGGGGCCGATGCTAAATAAGGATGTAAAGGATTTGAATAATAACTCAGTTCTTCAGGTAACTGAGAAATTGGACTTCTTATATAAGAAGGATAAGTAAAACCGGGATAAATGTTGTTTTTTAGATTAGATAAAAATTGTTTCTTTGACCTCAATTGTTGTAGATTTCGATTTTGATAAATTGGATATTGAGGACGGTTTTGATTAGGATGATAAGATATTAAATTATTTTGGTAATCTATGTGTTGGGCTAATCCTTTATTAAAATTACTTATATTTTCAAATCCTTTATTGTATTGACATTTTAAACTAAAAAAAGAGTTGATACTTTCTTCAATAAAATTTATCAAATCGTTTAACTCAATATCAATGTTTTGAAGTTGTGTAGCTGATTTATTATCTATTATAGTAGATTCATCAAAAGTTCTTGCCAAAAGTATGTATTCAATTACTCTTGAAATAGCATTAGGAGGAAGAGTAAATTCATATTTTCCATATTCAAATTCTAAATATAATTTTTTGAATATTTTACCTTTTTCTCTAATCCGAATTAAATCACGAACTGGTGCTTTAAAACTTAACTCTTGTTTCTTTTTTCCTACTCCATATTTATGAACAAAACAGAGATCTAAATTGGATATAAATAAAATACCCTTGTTTTTCTTGAATTTATCTTGAGTATTTAATCCATTAATCAATTTTGCATGAATTGCATAGACTGGTTTTTCATTTTCTGCTAAACTTAGAAATTTTTTATAAGTTGAAAAATAAAAGCTGATTCTATCGATGAAGTTTAGATTCTTTTCAAAGGGAACCATGCTTTCATTGAAAGTTTTAAGATTAGTATTAATGAACTCATTGATAGTATCATAATTTCTTAAAAGATTTTCTAAAATTCCTTCAATTATAGTTAGATTAGAATTAGGTTGAGAATAGATATCAAAAAAATACTCTTTATTCTGATCTAATTGATGAAACTGGTGATTAGTTTTTTCATATAGAGTATTTTTTATATAAATAAATAGTTTAAAAAGAGCTAATAAATCCGATTCCATTTTAGGGAAATGATAACATTTAATAGGAGGATCTCGGGCTCTATAGATTTCTTGGCGAAGTTTATATAATTTCTTCAATATTTCATTAATGGGGTTAATGAATAAACGTACATCTTTAATAGTTTCTAAAAATTTCTTCTCTAAATCCTCTTTTTTCTCATATATATTTATTATTTGATGCGAATTACATTTTGGGCAAGATTTTAAGACTTGACTTACTTTGACAATATTTTCTTTACCACAATCTTTGCATACTTTCTTTTTTTCAGAATCTAATGTTTCAATATTTCGGGACTTACAATCTTGACATATAAAAAACTCAAATTTATTCTCATGTAGGCAATCAGAACAACTAGATGTACCACACTCTTGACAATAATAGGCTATTTTAACATAACTATGACAAAATCGGCACATTTGTTCTGACATTTTTATTACAAAACCCAGCCTAATAGTATAAAAAATCCTTAAATAAACTATTAATCAAAAAAGAAATGTTATCTCATTATCAAAAATAAGTATAATATTTATGTAATACCTATATAAATCAAAAAAAATTCATTAAGAAGGCAAGTTTGACTATTAAAAACAACTTCATTTGATAATTCTGACTTTAGTACCAAGTGCTTGTCCGGGAACACCTGCTTTTTTAAAATGGGCTCTTACGGCACCACTATTCCCATGAGCTCGTGTAATTAATCCCTTTAAATCCTTACCAGTCGAGGTTGTCCAGACTACTGTTCTTCCTATCAATTTGTTTGCTTCTTTTCTTGTTTTTATATTTGGAAATATTAAAATACATTGTCTAGGATGAACTGTATGGCGCCCTCTCCTATAATTGGATATAACTCCTTCCAATCCCAATAACTCTATTTTATTTGATGCCATTTAATAAAACCCATTGATAAGCTTTTATTATCTATTTTTTGCATAATATTTCAAAACTATTAAGTTTTTTCAATTACAATGCTGTTTTTAAGAAAAAATACTTTCCCATGCTTTTTGATTTATTATATCTATTTCATCATTAAAATCTTCTTCGGATAATTGACCTTCTTGAGCTACTAAATCATTAACTTTTAAAAGAATCTCATTTTCAATATTTTTTAGCTCATCTTTCTTATAAACAATCTTGCTGGATGCATATTTACACCATACCCAATCAGGATTAACCTGTTTATAAGGTCCAGGTTTATAGGTTTTTTTTTTACCAATTGGAAATGTATATGGCTTATAACTACTCAGGCAAGGTAATGTGGTGCCTGTAAACCAATGAATTGATTTTCTTTCTTTTCTTAAATGGGATACTTGAGAACCTGTTGATTCAAAACCTCCATGCATACAAATTCCTGCTTGATGATCCCGTAAAAATTCCATCATCACCTTAGAATTAATCTCTCCCTTATAATTATTAAGTAAATGTGCTGACCGTCCTCCTCTTGAATATTCTACTATTGATGGTGGTGAACCACAGAAAGTTATAGCAAAGTCAAAATCATAATCACCTTTACAATATCCTTTTTCAATTGCATATTGGATTATTCCTTCTCTTCTCATATCTCCTTTACCTCTTATTGTAAGCTCATTTGAGATAGATCTTACGGTTTTTACCTTTTCAGCAACCCACCATTCATCAGCAGTTTCTAAAACATAAGCTTCTTCTGGATCTGCAATTAAAAACGAATTATGATACATCCATCCTGCATCATCATATGCACATCCTCCGCCTTGGCCATATTTTTCTAATAAGTTAGTAATTATATCCAATGCTTGCTTTGCATTTTTTCCTCTTTCAAGCCCTAGCCTTAATAAATCCATACCTAACAATCCAGAGGATCTCAAACGTTCATATGTATAAACTGCTTCATTCCCAATAACAACCCCATACTCATTCGCACCCATTTCTGCACCCCACATCCACCATGGTTGGCTTAATATAACTGCTGCAGTTTCAGAGTGTTGAGGAATCGATATATATGTGCATTTTACTTCTTCTCCCATTGAATATTTAGTTCTTGGGGAATATGTTATTAATTGGACTTCATTTGAAGGGCGATCTGAGTTTTTTCCAAAGAGAACACAACCATCTTTTGTCGAATTTCCTAAGGCAACGAGAGTATCACACATCATTTCTCATTTTAAGAATTTTAATTAGTAAAGAGATATATTTCAATGCTATGTAAGGTATTTCAATACAGTTAATGCATAGATTTTCGTGACATTTATCAGATCTTCTATATATACAAATTCATCAATCGCATGGATATTACAATCTCCGCGAATCGCTCCGATTAGAATTGTTTCAATACCTTTTTCTATAAAGAAGGGGGCATCTGTAATAGGTGTGTATAATTTAAATTCTCGTTCTTCCCCATAAACAACTTTATATACATTTTTAACAACTTCAGCAAAATTTGAGTTTAGATCTATTATGTGAGGTTGAACTATCCTTGCAATATTAACATCAATGTTTAAATCAGGATCATTTCTTTTTAAATCTTCTATATAATCTAATAGTCTTGTTTTCAAAGGCTCAACATCTTGTTCTGGAATTGTATTAATAAAACATTGTAATACACATTTATCTGGTATACTAGATTGAGATTTTCCACCTTCTATTATTGCTAAATTAGCAGTAGATATCTTACAGGGAAGATCTGGATGTAGTGGAAATTTTGTTTCTAAATTTTTAAATTCTTCTTGTAGTTTCATAAAGAAATTCATTATAGGTATCATTTTATTGATTGCATTAATTCCAGAATATTTGTTTCGGTTTGGGGGAGGAAGGTCAGGAAATTCCTCGAAATGTTTTAGAATTCCCTTAATAATGAACCTTATGAAAAATCCACCTCCTAAGTATCCAGTTGGATAATCACTATAAACATCACCTAATAAACAAGCGTCTCCTTTGATATAACCTTTCTCAAGAAGATATTCGATCCCTTGTAACCCTCCAATTTCTTCATTAACAACAGCCGTCAGTATCAATTTTCCATTTAAATTTAATCCAAGTTCCTTTAATGCTTTAACAGCAAATATCAATCCTGCTACACAACATTTATCATCTGCCGCTCCTCGCCCATAAATCTTATCATTTATTACTTCACCACCATAAGGATCTTTTTTCCATCCAGAAAAAGTAGGAACGGTATCCATATGGCCATATAATATTAAAGATGGTCCATTTTCAACGCCTATCTCACCTATTACATTATTTCGTTTAATTTGAGTTTTTATTCCGATTTCTTCCATTTTTTCAGCCACAAATTTAGAAATCTGTCTATACTTCGCTGGAGGAACCTCAGAAGGGATACGAATTAACTCTTGGAGAAATTTAATAATATCCCCTTTCATATTTTCTATTTTTTCTAATACTTTTTTTTCTAAATTGTCCAAAAATATCACTAAGCCTTTATTGAGATATAATTAAAATGAAAAACTAATTTAAAATAAAAATATCGGTTAATAATTGAAGGATTGAATATTATCATAAAAAAAGAGAAAATAAATAGATTACTTAAATTACTGCTATTGCATCAATTTCAACTAATGCAGTAGGTAATGGGCATTTTGCTTGTATTGTAGTACGCGTAGGGAACTTTTCTAATACTCCATTCTCTTCAAAAAAATCTTTATAAGCTTCATTCATTTTCTTGAAATCATCAGTATTTTTTAGATATACTCCAATTTTGACTATATTTCTAATATTTGCTCCTGCAGCTTCTAAAACCTTTTTTATTTTTTCAAGAGCACTCAAAGTCTGTTCTTTTATGCCCTCGACCTCTTGATCTGGTACCTGTCCTGATATGAAGATTAGATTACCTGCTTTTAGACCAAGATTATAAGGACCTGCTTTCGGAGCTCCTGTGTCAATTATCTCAATGTTTACCATCTTATTTCCATCCTTACGTTGTTAATATTTAAATTTAGTAATTATTATAATTAAAAGTCAAAATTATAATTAACTTTTAATAATTCAATTAAGATATATTAATTTTAATTCGCTTTTTATGAGAATACAGTTTAACTCTGTAACATCAATTTTTTTTGTCGCAATTGTATCATACAAATGTATTTTTAATTAACTTTTAATAAAAACAATATTTTAAAGACTTAAACCTTATTATTTTTAAATAACTAATTTTATAATTATTTTTTGATTATTAACTGCGTGCTAGAAAAGTATTGAGTTGCTTTGATCGAAAAAAAAGATAAAATTTGGATATTTACTTTTGAATATTCCGGAATTGCGAAGATGGGAGGCCTTGGAGAGGTACCCGCAAACCAAGCTAAACATTTAAAAGATAAATTTGATATTACTGTTTTTATTCCCTCTCATGGTCAAATAGATCGTTTAAAAATGGCTAATACTTGGGAAAAATTACCATTTAAATGTACTGGTATGATAGATCCCCAGATTTTTGGAATTAATGAAGATACAAGCGAGTATAATATTTCAGTTTATAAGTTAATAATTAATAATGTCAATATATTTTTATTAACAGGTGAAAACTCATTTACAAAAAGATTTCTAGACGATAAGGATATTTATAATCCCGATACAATACTATTAAAAATTTGCTTTTTCAGTCTTGGAATCCGCGGTTTAGTTGACTTTTTAATTGAAAATAGAAAACAAGATTTACCGGATATTATCCACCTACATGATTATCATGTGGTCTTTCCATTTATTGGAGTTAAGCAAAGATTGGCCATAAATAAATTAGATGTACCATCAATTATTACTATACATTTATTAACATGGCCAAGATATCCAATTGATTTCTACAGAGTTTGTGGTATCAATAAGATTCCAATTAGGATACTTCTAAAAGAAGGATTTAAATCATTTACAATAGATGAGATATTTTCTCTGTGTTCAGAATCAAATTTACAACCCCCCTCAGTTGAAAAAGTTGGCGCTGTAATCTGTGACCTCGTTACAACGGTTAGTCAATCCTATTTAAATTCAGATATTATCCCTTATTGTGGTAAAGATTTAATTGATTTTAAGTCTGATTTTCTTTGGGATGGTTGTGATTGGGAATATTTTGAAATTTATCGAAACTTACTTCAATCTTTTGGTAATGAAATTAAAGACTTATTAAATATCCCGCATCAAAATGAAATAACTCATACTCATTTAAAGGAATATTTATTAAAGTATAAAATCGGTCATTTAACTCAGAGTCCATTAATAAATTCATCTAAAGTACTCGATGCAATCAATCAAATTTCCAATGGAAACCCTTTTATAAAGAATGGCACAATTAAACCTTTTACTGAATCAGGACCTTTGGTTATCACAACAGGTAGAATTTCTCCTCAGAAAGGATTTGAGACTATATTTGAGGCAATTCCAGAAGTCCTTAAGGTTATTCCAAATATTAAATTTTTATTCCTTATTTTACCAACTGATTATAGCTTAAATGAAATAATACAATATGCTAAATTTGTAAAAAAATATCCAAACAATATAAGAATAATATTTGGAGTAGCTTCAGAAATTTATTATCTAGCCCATATCGCTTCGGATGTATATTGTGCTTTATCTCGATGGGAACCATTTGGTATTAACGCCTTAGAAGCGATGGCATCAAAAATTCCAATAATTGCTACTCAAGTAGGGGGCTTTCAAGAAACCATCATTGATATGAGAAAATATCCCGAAATCGGTACAGGCATTTTAATAGATAAAGAAAATGTTTCTCAATTTTCAAATGCATTGATTTCTCTGCTAAAATTAGCAGAAATTTCAGAGAAAGTTAAAAATACTGGATCAATTTACGAAACAGAAACATTTAAAATTGTTAATCAAATTCCTGATGAAGTAATTAAATCTCGAGTCTTACTTGATGCTAATTATTATGATAAAATCAGAGAGAATTGTTATAAACGAGTAAAAAATAATTTTAGATGGGAAATCGTATCAAAGAAATTAGTGGAGCTTTATGAAAGAATAAAAAATCCTCACATTTTACATTAAATAAAAGGCGTATTCTAGTGATATTATCAAAAAAATCAGTAATACTTATTTTAATCTCGGTTTTTATTATTAATACGGCATCTATAGTAGTTTATACCTATGCACCTAGATATTTATTGCATTTAGGCACAGAAAAACCGTTAATGCAACTTATAATCACAATTTTTCCTTTAACTGCTTTTCTTTTCCCTCCATTATATGGATATCTCTCTGATAAAACTCAGAATAGATTTATATTCATAGTAGCTGGAACCATTGGTATGAATATTAGTTATCTCTTTTTATTTTTAACTCAAGATTTAATATTAATAGTTATAGTGATATTTTTTTTTGGTTTTTTTATGGCATCATCAAACCTGCTTATTACATTATTTGCCGAGTTAGTAGAAGATGATAAAACTCTCATTTCTTATATTAATGCTATAATAGTGGCAGGCTGGTTCGTTGGAGCTCAATCTGGAGGTATTTTTATTGATATTTATGGAATAGAGAAGATAATGTTATTTACATTACTAATTTCTTTACCCACTATAATTTTCGTTGCTTTTATAAGGGAAAATAGGTCTATGATATTAGAAAGATATAAAAATAGGGTAGAGAGTAACACAAACGTTTCAATTTTAACCAATCCAGAAATAAAAAGTCCAATTTCTCAATCAGTCTATTATGGTTTATTTTTTAGGAATTTTAGTATAAAACCAATAATGCCAATTCTAGCTATTATCATGAGTTTTCATTTAAGCAGTGATACTGAAATTGGATTTTTAATAGGAATTAATTTTTTAATGCAGATTTTTCAGATGTTGTTAATAGGAAAGTTAGTTTCCAATAAAACTATCAAATCCTTCATGATTATTGGTTATTCTTTAAGTGCAATTAGTGTTTTCGGATACATTATATCAACTAACTTTTGGAGTTATTTATTTTTTCAATTTTTAGTTTCTTTCAGTTATTCTATGCATTGGGCAGCAACTATCACATATATAGCTCAAAATACTATACCTAAAAATAAAGGTAGATATATGGGGTATGCAAATACTAGTATATTTTCAGGAAGCTTCGCAGGAGGAATTTTATTTAGCCTACTGCTATTATCTTTTAATTCAGATTATTATGTTGCTATGTCTTTTATGGTAATATTTCCAGTAATTTCCACTTTTATCATTTTTGTGAAATTTAAACCGAGCAAAATTACTGTTGTTAATTCCAAAATGGATATAATCTCTGAATGATTGCATTTGTTTTATCTGGAATCACCTGTAATTCTTTCTTTACCCATTCCGAAATCCATTGATGTTTATTTTTAAATCTGTTATCCATAAAAATTAAGCTTCCCTTGTCAGATAACCTTCTTATTGGACGTCCTGAAGCTTGATTAGCCCTCTGAATCGCAGGATAGAGATAAGCAAAATTCCATCCTTGTTTGTTAAAAACTTTATCATAGTACTCAATTTTCGCTTCTACACGTGGAGTTGGTAGGTGATAAGGGAATCCAGCAATTACAACAGAGTTCATGAAATCTCCAGGATAATCTTCTCCTTCAGAATTTCGACCACCACATACGCCTAATAATACAGCACCATTATTAGGTAGCTGAGACATAGATTTAAAATCTTCAACCATATTGGCATTTTCTGATGCTGATAAGCCTGGTTCTTCAACAAATAACTTCTTTTTATTGTTTTTTACAATCGTCTCTAAGCCATACGAAAGCAAACCCTCCAAAACTTTATAAGATGCACAAAAAACACCCGTATTTGCTGGAGTACAATATAAAACCTCATTTATCTTTTCATTCATCTTTTTAAACATAGCTGGATTTCTATTGCTATTTTTAGTATTAACTCCTTCAATAATAAATGCTTTAATATTTTCTTTTTTGAAAGGGGAATCTGCTATAATCCCTTTATAACTTTTTCCACTTTCATTTAAGCCAATTAAATAGTTATATACATAAGGATTAGCTGTTCCAGATAAGTTTAAACAAGTGTATACACTTCTTAGGATTGGTATAGTGATTTCTCTGGGATCTAATGCCACAATTTCAAGTGATATTGATCTTTTACCTTTCTTCTCCTTTAAAGTATAACAAAAAAAATAGCTATCTAAGAGATAAGTTTTTAACCATTTTCGCCAAAATTCTGCTAGAGATCCAACAAAATCTCTTGAAATTTCTCCATTTGCTATTTTCTCTTCATGAATTGAAATGCTAAAATCATAGAGATCGTTTATAAAATTTTTAAATTCATTTAGATCGCTAAATCCTAATTTTTGATAAATTACTTCTAGGAAAAGATCTGGTTTTACTTTTTCTTCTTGATCCTTAATGCTTTCTTTTTTATTCTTTAATAGATCCATTAAAATTTTAACAAAACTTTGCATAAGAATGGGTGATCTGTACATTTCTAAATCTTTTAAGCATAATCTTAAGGAATAGGGTGAAATTTTTTCTGAATTTACTTCTGTTGCTGTGTTAATTAAATTATGGCATTCATCAATAACCAAAATAATGTTATGAAGTTCTTGATCAATAAATTTTAAGAAAGATTCCTGAATAAAAGGACTAAAAATCCATTGATAATTACAAATTATGATTTTCATCTCTTTTAGTAGGAATTTACTAAGAAAGTAAGGGCAAAGCTTCTCATCCTTACAGAATATTATAAGATCTTCTGCATCAACAGGCTTATTAAACAAATCTGGGGCTAATAATACGGGATTATCCACTCTATCTTTTTGTTTTAATAAATTCAAAAAATGAATACAATTAGCATTTTTCCTTAAATCATTACATACTGACATTGATTCTTTTGGATTTAATTTTAAAGATAACAAAGTTTTATTTAAACACATCTCGTTTCTTCCTCTAATTGAAAGACCATTTAATTGTGTTTTTATATTATTTTTTTTCAAAAATTGAAAGATCTTATTTAGTTCTTTTATTATTCTTGTATTTTGAGAGTGGGTTCTACACGTATAAATAATCTTTAAATTTTTCTCATAAGCTAAAGGAAGAAGTCCACTTAAAGCAATTATAGACTTTCCAGTACCATTAGGAGAAACTAACAAAATATTTTTCTTCGATTTGGAACTTAATTCAATCTGCTTGATAATATTTTCTTGTTCTTCTCTATATTGGCCGTAGGGGAAAAATGTTTGATAGTCTATGTTTATACACCAAAAGTGGGATAAAATTTAACTTAAAAAAATGTCTTTTTAAAAGTTTATATTAGTATAGGGTATAAAAATTTATTTATTAAAGTATAAGTTTAACTCAATCACGTAATTTAGGTTTCCTAGCAGCAAGGACAGCATCAAGACGTTTTATAGACGTATTATTTGGGGCGTTTTTTAGAAGATCTGGAGTATTTTGAGCTTCTTCATAGACTTTTTCCATAACCTCAACAAAGTAATC
The DNA here is from genome assembly GCA_048886305.1 of Candidatus Hodarchaeota archaeon. GTDB lineage: Archaea > Asgardarchaeota > Lokiarchaeia > Sigyniarchaeales > SOKP01 > Loki-b32. The sequence continues at coordinate 14,798 of JBHLKV010000011.1, read as the reverse complement.
GAGTGAGGTTTTTGACTCGGTTTCTGTAGGTTCTATCATTATCGCCCCATTGACTATGAGTGGAAAATAAATAGTGGGAGCATATAATCCATAATCTAGAATACGTTTAGCAACATCCTCTGTAGTAATTTCATTTGGTAAGTTCTTATCTGATAATATAAATTCATGTTGACAAATCCTATCATATGGTAGATTATATTTCTTTTTCAGTAAAATTCTCACGTAATTTGCATTTAAAACTGCCATTTGACCAACTCGCTTCAAACCTTCAGCTCCTAACGCTAAGATATAAGCATATGCTTTGGTTATAACCCCAAAATTCCCCCAAAACGCTTTAATTCTACCAATTGATTCATCATTATCTTCTTTAGAATTACCAGCTTTTTCAGGAGAATTTATGTATGGTTTTGGAAGATAAGGGATAAGTTCTTCTATTACACCAATTGGACCAGAACCAGGTCCACCACCTCCATGAGGAGTAGAAAATGTTTTATGCAAGTTTAAATGAACGATATCAAATCCCATATCTCTAGGACGGCAGATACCTAGCATTGGATTTAAATTAGCACCATCATAATAGCATAATCCTCCATTTTCATGAACAATCCGAGTAATATCTTTAATTTGGCGATCAAAAACACCCAGAGTGTTGGGATTTGTTAACATGATACCTGCTACATCACCCTCTTGCATAGCGAACTTTAAATGATCAAGAGGTACTTCACCATCTGCATTTGACTGGAGTTCAACTATCGAGAAACCTGCCATTTTTGCAGAAGCAGGATTAGTTCCATGTGCCGAATCAGGAACTATGATCTTATTCTTTTTTATATTTTTGCTTTCAAAAAATTTCTTAATGATTAACAATCCTGCTAATTCACCATGAGCACCAGCAGCGGGTTGAAATGTAAATCCGTCCATACCGGTGATTTCTTCTAATACTTTTGAAAAATTATACAATAATTCAAGACAACCATGCTTTTCATCTTGAAGAGGGTGTATTTGTGAAAATTTAGGAAGACGAGATACTATTTCATTAATTTTAGGACTATATTTCATTGTGCATGAACCTAAAGGATAAAGTCCATCATCAACGCCATAATTCTTTTTACTCAATTCAATATAATGGCGAACAATCTCTACTTCAGGTATATCTAGAAGTGGTAAATCAATCCTTCGTAATGATTTTGGAATTATCTTCTGTATATCTTCTTTTTCAATATCCATTTTTGGGATGAAGTTTCTTTGAGCGTTACCACTACTTTTATCAAATATTAAAGTAACATTAGACTGCATAATTAATTTTCCTCCATTGGTAGTTCTGAAGTGGATTGAGCAATTTGAATAAATTTATCGATTATCGGTTTTTTATTCATTTCGGTAACACACACCAGTACAACATCTTTCATATTGGGATAGTATTTTGAAACTCGTAGAGGAGGTAAAATATCGTTTTTCTTACATTCTTCAATAAATTCATCAAGATTAGGACATTTCACTAGAAATTCGTTATAGGTGGGTTTTTTGTTTAATATTTTATACCCTGGGATTAAACTCAATTTTTTTTTTACATAATGGGACTTCTGAAAGTTTTGTAAAGCGATTTCCTTTAATCCTGTTTTTCCTAAAGATAGAAGATATATTAAAGCTGATAAAGAACATAGTGCCTGATTAGTACAAATATTAGAACTTGCCTTTTCTCTTCGAATGTGCTGTTCACGCGCTTGTAATGTTAATATAAAACCTATTCTGTCTCCATTGATTTCTTTTGTCTTTCCAACCAATCGACCTGGCATTTTCCTTAAATATTTCTGCTTGGCAGTAAAGATTCCTAAACCTGGTCCTCCAAATGAAGGATTTATTCCAAATGATTGCCCTTCTGCCACAAATATATCTATATCTGTTAACCCAGGGGGATTCAAAATCCCTAGACAAGTAGGATCTGTCATTGCTTGTATCATTAAACAATGTGGTATTTTATCTTTTATAATTTTAGCTAATTTTGTAGTATCTTCAATATCACCAAAAAAATTTGGGCTTTGAAATACAACTGCCGCAATATTTTCATTTAATTCATTTTCAAGCAGATCTTCTGGTACTACTTTGAAGTCTATATTTTGACCCCAACAATATGTTTTAATAACTTCTATGTATTCAGGATGAATGCCTTCTAGTAGAATTATTGAATTTTTCCCTGAAATAACAGTTGCCATAATAGCAGCTTCAGCAAGGGCAGTTGATCCGTCATACATACTAGCATTTGTTATATCCATCTGAGTGAGTTGAGAAATTATTGTTTGATATTCATAAATAGCTTGTAAGTATCCTTGGCTAGCTTCTGCTTGATAAGGTGTGTATGAAGTATAAAATTCTGATCGACTTATTATAAAATCCACTAATGAAGGGATGTAGTGATAATAACAACCTGCTCCTAAGAAAGAACTTGAGTATAATTTATTTTTATTTGCTATATTTTTTAGTACTTGTAAAAGATCTGGTTCCGATAAACCTGGAGGTAAGTTCAATTTATCTAAATGCAGATCTTTAGGAATATCTGTAAATAACTCATCTATATTTTCAATACCAATTACTTTTAACATTTCACGAATGTTATTATCATCAAGAGGTATAAAATCCATATTTAACACCTAATATTTGCCAATTGAGTTAATTTAATTTAAAAAATAAGAAAAAAACATTAATGATCCTCTTTTTCGACCAATTCTTTATATTGTTCGACAGTTAGAAGATCTTTAAATTCATCATCATGATTAATTTTAATTTTTATCATCCAACCTTCCTCATAAGGAGAAGAATTTACAAGTCCTGGGTTATCAGCAAGATTTCCATTAATTTCGATTACTTCTCCAGACAAGGGCATTATAAAATCTCCCACAGCTTTGACTGACTCTATTTCTCCAGCATTGCTTCCTTTTTCAAAAACCATTCCGACATCTGGGAGTTCTAAAAAAACAATATCGCCTAATTGATATTGAGCATAATCAGTAATCCCAACCGTAGCTTCTTCTTTTTCAATTTTTACCCACTCGTGAGTAGGAGTATATTTTAAACCATTAAGAAATGTGTAATCCATATTTTTCACTTGTATATTAAGAAATTAAGAATTAAATATTCCGAAAAAATGGTGTTTTTGTTACCTCTCCTTTTAAAAGTTTATTTCTAATTTCAATTTCAATCATTGTACCAATTTCACTATATTGAGGCTTTACTAGACCTAAACCAATAGTTTTTTGAAGAGTTGGTGAATATCCCCCCGAAGTTACATATCCTATTTCATTACCATCCTTAAAGATTTTATAGTCCTGTCTAATAATCCCTTTATCTAATAAGTTTAAACCAACTAATATCCTTTCAGGACCTTCAGATTTTTGTTTCATTATTATTTCTTTACCAATATAATCAATTCCTTCTTTTGGTTTCGCAAGCCAATTAAGTCCTGCTTCTATAGGGGTTATTGAATCAGATATCTCATGCCCATATAAAGAATAACATGCTTCTAATCTTAAAGAATCTCTTGCTGCCAAACCTGCGGGACTTGCTCCAGTATTTATCAAATCATTCCAAATTTCTTTGGCATACATATTTTCAAAAGAGATCTCAACTCCTTTCTCCCCAGTATACCCAGTTCTAGCCAAGAATATAGGTTTGTTATTTAAGTTGCAGAGTGCAAAATAAAACCGATTAACATTAGAAAGATCAACGTCTACTAATGGTTGAAGATAATCATCTGATTTTGGACCTTGAAATGCTAAACGAGTTCTTATTGTTGATAGGTTTGTTATTTTAACATCTTGATTCCCTATATGATCATTTAGCCATTGAAAGTCTTTTTCAACATTACCAGCATTAACAATCATTCTAAATCGCTCAGGATTTTCTTCATAATATACAAGGTCATCGACAACAGTTCCATTTTCATAACACATTATAGAATATTGCCCTTTAGAAGGTTCAAGCAAATTCAAATCATTTATCATAACGTATTGTAGAAAAGTAATCACATCTTTACCCTCAAGAAGAAATTCACCCATATGAGATATGTCAAAAACACCTGCAGTTGAGCGAACTGCTTCATGCTCCTTTATTTCACTCTTATATCGTACTGGCATTTTCCATCCTGCAAAATCAACCAATCGAGCACCATGTTTCACGTGTGTCTCATAAAGTGGTGTTTTTTTAACATTGACAATCTCCTCGCTCATAACTCTACACCATTTTAGTACTATTAATATATTAGATTTATATTGTGGAATAAAATAATATGATTAATTTAAATTTTTAGGGTTTAAGCTATAGACCAATTTTTTCCCCTTCTTTTTAATTACATGGAGCAAATAAGGATTTGGAAAAATAGGTAAATGTATTTAATATTTGAATTATAAAGTAATATTAATTAATAAGATAACCAAAAAAGTTTAATTTACCAACTAATTTTTATTTAAAAATGAGTGATAATAATTCTGAGGATTATTTTTTATCAATAAAAGACATAATTAATGAGTCCTTATTGCGGGACTTGTCTATATTTTTTCTTCTCTTTATTCTAGTAGTTGCCCAATTGTGGGATAATATCTTGCTATTATTATTTCCAATAGTTACCTTCACATTCTCATTATTCTTTCGAACTATTAATATAAATAAATGGCGTATCGAGTTTAGAAATGAACCAGTTATTTATAATCCACTCGGATTAGAAAAAAAACATGCTAATCGTTTAGCTTTCTCTACATTCATTCAATTAATCCTTCTGTATTGGCTAGGTGCGGAATCACTATATAATCCTCATATAGTTGATAATTATTTTATTTATTTCAAAATTTTCTTTATCTTTATTTACTCTTTTGGATTTTTTTGGATTTTTACTGATTTATGGAAGTTTTCTAAGATAGAAATTGATATTAAACTTAATAAAGATACAACACAATCAACTGATCTTAATAGTGTATTATCTTATCTCAAAATCAGAATTGTAAAGTTAATTTCCTTAATCGTTATTTTAAATTTATTAATTCTAAACATAATAAACTTATTATCCGTAACACTCATAGAAAATGACCTTATTCCAAGTATCGATTACTACTTGCCAGGAACAGGTTCAGAGGGTTCTGAACCAATTACTATTTCTTTTATTACATACATAATTCTTATTGTTTCACCGACATTAAGTGCTATATGTTTGCTATTTACTTATAGAAATATTAACTATATCAATACAGACCGATTAAACGAAATTCTTAAACCATTACCAAAAAAAATGCAAATTATAATTATTGAAAATCTAAAAGCATTAAGTAATAATATAAAAGACCAATTAAAAATTGAATAAAAATTTATTAAAATCTAACTTTTTATAATAATTAAAAATCTTTTTTATTAAATACAAAAAATGATGACTAAGCAAAGATTACTGTATAAAATTGTCATAGTAGGTGATGGTGGGGTCGGTAAATCTACAATGGTTCAACGGCTATTAACCGGACTTTACCTCGAACAAAAAATCACCATAGGAACAGATCTCGCAACTTGTGATTTTGAAATAGACGAAGACACAACTGTGATGCTCCAGATATGGGATTTTGCTGGAGAAAAACGCTTTAGATTCTTTTTACCAAATTATGCTCGAGGTGCTAGTGGTTGTTTATTGTGTTATGATATTACAAGACATACTAGTTTTGATAATTTAACTGAATGGTATAATATTGTAAATGATAATGCTGCTGATCCTGTCTTCATTTTAGTCGGTGGAAAACATGATTTAGCTGATCAAAGAAGATCTGTTGAATTTGTTGAAGCAATAGAATTTAAAAATAAGTATAATATTGCTCATGTATTTGAAACTTCATCAAAATCAGGATTAAATAATAATATTATTTTTGAAACATTGACTAAGGCAATTATCGAAAAGAAAAAAGGAATGAAATAATTTTGAGTCTTTTCCATCATTTCTAGCTTTTTCTCTATAAATGAGTAAAAATAAAGAAAAGAAGAAATTTAAAAATTATTCCAATATGTCTTTTAAATCATCTATATTTAATTCTAAATATTTTGCGGTAATTAAATCTCTGCCTATAAGATTCAAAAAGTTTTTCTTTCGCTTTTTGTTTAAGAACCTTTTCATTTCGCTAAGATCTGGTTTTGCATTGGTAACTTCAATTAATTTATTCTTTATTGCATAATCTACAACCTTTTGCCCTATATTCGTTCTGATAATTAAGAATGCCTCTCCTGAACCTTTTGGAGCCCCCCAAGGTGAATAAGAAATATCTGAAAATTCACCAGAAAAATCAGTACAATATTTACAACCACTCATTCCTCCAGAAGAACATGCATATGCTATTCTTAATGAAGTACGTTCTGCACCAGTGTTGAAATCTGATGATAATATCTTTGCTAGTCCTTGTAAATGGCACGGATTCGCAATTATTCCAATATCTCTTTTTTTGTCTAAATATGCTCTACCGATACCAGTAATTAATGGACCTGCATTATCCATGGTTGCTTTAGGTATATATTTTTTAGCATCTTTAGCATTATCCACAACAACCGGGAAAGCTACTGGGGGTTTAGAACTTTTTGGCTCACTTAGAACCATATGCTTAATGACTCCTGATTTAAAAGCAGCTAAAGATAAATTGTATAATATTTCGTCTTTATTACCAGATTTTACCTGAATAATATCTTTATAAACCCCAACTGCCAGATCAACACGAGTCTGACCAAATAATTCCTGCTCAATTTCTGAAATGGGTAGGAAAGTTCTAGGACAAGCATTATAACAGAGACCTACTGTCTCAGAACATTCATCAACAACATAAGCCTCTCCAGTTTCTTTGTTGAAATCCATATGAGGGCAGAAAGCATTACAACTTCCACAATGAATACAGAGACCTGAATAGATTACTTCATTTTCAAGATCTTGACTAGATTTTTCTACTTTCATCTGTTTAGAACACTTTTTATTAGTTATAAGGTATATATAACTATTTTTCTTTGTCTAGGTAAATTAAGCATGTCTTTTAAAGTTGGTTTACTTTAGTGTGAAATTTCACACTGGGTGAAATTAAGATTATAAGACTATAAGATAATTATTTATTTTTAATATCTATCTCTTTTATTTTATACCAATTTTTGAAGATTAGAGATTTTTTTCTTTATTTTCTTAATTCTCGATTCGCTCTCATCTCCTTTAAAAATGGATGCATCACTTAAATAAGTAATTGCTTGTTGAAAATACTGTATCGCATTAATATAATCTTTTTTCTTTTCTGCTTTTTCTCCGGCTTCTTGACAAAAATCGATTTCAATGTTCTTAATTTTCTTATCCAGTTCTAAAACCATGAATGAAATTCGTCCAATAGCTAATTTAAAGTCAAAGCCAGTTGCTAAATAAAGAGCTTTTTCGTATTCTCTTTGAGCCTCTTTGTAAACTAACGCTCTCTCAGCAGTTTCTCCCTTTTTCAAATAAAAGTCAATTAATTTTTTAGCTTCCTCAATATTCATGTTTCGAGCTTTTTCTTTTAACTCATTCATAGCATCATCATTAGCAATTATAGGGGATATTAATTCGTTATCAGCTATTCTCATTGCTCGATTTTCTTGGAATTTTCTAACCTCATCTTCTACGGTCTCAATATTCGAAGGAATGATTGCTTTTTTCTCTAAAAGCTGATAAATTTCATAAAGAATGACATGTGGAGATAAATTGACTATTTTCTGTACTTTGTTAATTAGAGTATTAATAAAAAAGAATTTTTTTGATGCTAAGGACTCATTTGCAAAATCAATTATTGCTTTTTGGATGAGATTTTTATTAATAACTTCCAAATCGTTTGGTAATAAGGCGTGAGTGAGGACCATTGGAAATACAAGTTTAATATTAAATGCTTCTATAATGAAATTGATAGTATCGTCAAAATCAAGTATGCCAGTCTTTAATAGGTTTTCGATATTTTTGGAATAGATTCGCTCATATTCATTTAGAAATTCTGCGATACGATATTTTAGACTTTCTGAAGCTTTTTGATCCAATACTAAGCAAATTCTAAGGAAATTGCCATTTTTCACTAATATATTAAAGGTTTCATATTGTAATTCATAAAATTTATTTTCTTTTATGATTCCCATTTTATCATCTAAAGCTTTTCCTGATGTTGAAAACATGATATTTGCTTGTATGAAGCCAATTAAAAGTTCAACATTAATTCCTCCTCTTGAAACAGGATAATTCACTACAAGTAGTCCAGAATCTTTAGTTGATAATATTATGTGCTTTATATTCAAAACATCCAAAAATTTATGCCAAATTATGGTCTGTTGCATCTGGATTCGTTTCTCTTCTGACTCAATCATGGATATTTTTATATTTTGATCGACATCAAATCCCATTTGAGCAAAATACTTTGTAACGCATTCTTTACAACGATCTGGATAAAAAGAACAAGTATCTTTCTCTTTCCCACAATTAAATCCTAGACGACTAACTTGAAAATATACCATAAATACCAAAAGATTTTTTATATTTTAAAGATAGAGTCAATATTATTAAGATTTTGTAGTTTTCTAGAATTTGTTCTATGATAACAAAATATATTATCTCACCTTTAAGTAGGTCTTGAATGAAATGGACTTAAAAGAGTTTAAAACTTATTGCGTGTATAAACTTAGATTATAATCCAATCCCAGAAAGGGAACTTGATAAATTAGGAGGAAGAAGGATACGCAAAAAAGTTTTCTATAATTAAAAGAAAATTTAAATTAGCTCCAAGAAGTATTATCTTCTAGGAGCAGAATTCAAGTGGAAATGGAAATAAGAAAATTAATGTGATTATTTAAAAAAATCTTTTATAAAATACCTTCACTTTTTATATGAACTTTATTAGCAGTCTTACTCTGACATTTTTTACAAATTGCGACTGCCCTCGAAAAATCTAATTTAATTCGCTTGCCACATTTCATACATCTTAGCTTGACTTTACTCATTTATATTCACGGGCACTTTAAAATAAGATTAATAAAAAAAATTTATTTTATCATATTTCTATATCCAGAGATGTTCCCATAAACTTTGTTCTTAAGATTTTTCACGCAAATCAATTCTTGATGCTGCTTAGCGTGTTTTTTAGAAAGTCTTTTCTGTTTTACTTCTTTGACTTCCTCTTTAGCCTTTTTCTCAACAACAGGAACTATTACTAGTTCATACCCTACTTCCTCTTTTTCTAATACTTGGACCATTTTTTTTTACCTTTTTTTTCTTTTTTTTGTTTTTTTTACTTAATATTTAGATATTTTCACTTCTATATATAGATTCTTTCTTCGCACTTCGAGTGAAGTTTATACTTCAGTATGAAGCGCAATGTTTAAATATAAAATGAATTTATATATATATATAAAATACAATTTTGTGTTTGGTTATGAGCAGCTCAAAATCAATTATTTATCCACCTGAAGAAGTGTTGAATCCACCTCTCGGTAAGGATCGAAATTTTGAATTAATTATTCTATGGATGTTAAATGAAAATAAAGTATGCCGGTGGGCGGATTTTAGTAAATATATTTCAGATGGAACTCTATCAAAATATCTAAATAGATTGAAAGATCAAGGTTATTTAGAATATTCTTATAATAAGTATGAGATTACACTAGCAGGAAAAGAAAGATTTTCTGAGTTACTAGTTTATCATGAAGAACCAGATTTTAAGATAAAATACCCTCCTGACATAATAAGAAACAAAAGAAATTACAGGCATATTGTTCTTTGGATGTTAACTAACAATGATTTATTGACATGGTCTGACTTTCGTGAAGAACCCCTAAAAATTAATTCAACTGCTTTATCAAAAAGTCTAAGTTCATTAAAAGATAAAAATTTTATAGAAAAAGCGGATGGAGGTTATAAGGTAACCCCATTAGGAAAAACAGAATACTTTAGAATCTTAAGATTGTATGATTTGGATCGACAATCAATTTTAGAGGAAGAAAGTAAGAGGATTGAAGAGATTACTGAAAAAACAAGTAAGTTTTTTAAAAATTATAAGATTGAAGATGATGAATTAAAATACCGGTTTCTTAATCATGTTCTAAAGCTAAACTACTCAAAAGTCGAAAGTATGTTAAAAAGTGAAGAAGAATTTAATAAAATTCTATTATTTCTCTCGATAAATCATCCACATCAATATCCTGATTACTTATCACCAGAGCAATTTTCTTTAAAATATGAAATTGATCTTACAACATTAAACTATTATATACAAGAAATTGTAGACAATCAATTATTTCAAATTAAATTTTTTATATTGAAGGATGAACAAGGAGGATTATATTACTTCCAGAAAAATGAAGCAATTGAGAAAATCTTGAATGCAATTGTGGAGAAATATATTACTAAATTCACTTATCTCAATAAGTTCAAAGAAAACACTTTACAACCTGATCGGATAATAGATATAGAATTGTTGTTAGAGAATATTTTAAATGATGTATGTGGTAATTTATTCAACAATAATTTAAAACCGACATTAAAAGCCTTTTTACCCGAATACATTAAATATTTAGCCTACAAAATTGAATCTGAGAAAAGCTTAACAGATAGTGAAGCTAAATTGGAAGGTTTTGTATGGCAGAGCATTTTTGAAGAATTTCAAACATTTGAGCCAGTTAGTAGACAAATTGGAGATGGTGAAGAGGTACAAACTTATTATACTTTAAATGACGGAATATTTGATGTATTGGAGATCTTCTATATCACTAAATTAAAATTGATTAATACAAATGAATTTAAGGAGGGCTTTAATCTCAGTAAATTAGAAATTTTCGATAATATTGAAAATGCATTATATAAGAGGAAAATCTTTGAAGCTAAAAATATTTTAGAGAATAGTAGTATTAACTTTAATTCTATTGAGGGACTAATATTAAAAGATCTGGTACTCACTGCAGATAATAATTTTGATGAATCCTTTAAAACAACAACACAGATTATCGACAAATTTCCTGATAAATATATTGGATATTTATTACAATCAATAACTAACTTCCAAATAGATAATTATGAAGAAGCCTTAAATATTGTTGAAGAAGGATTAGAAAAAGCACCATGTTTTCTGCTAGAAGTTCAAAAAGCTCAGATATTAATTAAAATGAAGAATGCTGAGAAAGCTTTAAAGATTATCGACGAGACAATTTCTAATTATCCTAATAGTATTCCAGTACTAGAGACAAAATTTATAGTTTATCTAACAGATTGGCATATCCTCCAAAAAACTTCTGAAGATCCTCTCGAAATAATCAATTCTGCTATAAAATTGAAACCGAAAAACAAGGAACTCATTATTTTAAAAAGTATTTACTATTGTATCATTCATAACTACAAAGAAGCAAAAAGAGTCTTAATAGATGATATAGTTTTTAATTACATCAAAAAAAATCCTAGAATTGATACAGCTGGTTTATTTATTTTAGCATATTCTTATGTTGCTCGGGGAAAATTTGAAAAAGCTCTTGGAATAGTAAAAAGTGTTATGGATCAGTATCCAAATCATCCAATCTCATATCTTACAAAAGCTCTTGTACTAGGCTATAATTTAATTTACAAATTTAAGCTTCTTGAACCAAACGTAGATACATTTATCGGATTAATTGAACGGGCAATTACACTTGAAGAGATTATATATAATAAGACAAAATTTCTTTTGTTACAAGCACATGTATTACAAGGAATGGGACAAAATGATGATGCTATCGAAGCCATCGATCGTGCTATTGATATGATCCCTAATCAATATCATTATTACCTTTTAAAAGTAGTATATTTAGTAGGTGTTAAAAGACTAGATGAAGCTTTAGAAACTATTGATGATTGCATAGACAAGGATCCAGTTTTAACTAAGACACTTTTACAGACAAAATCATTCATATATAATCAGCAAAAGCGATACCAAGAGGCTTATGATGTGTTGGAAGAACTAACTGAACTATGCCCAGATAATATTGGATGTGTAAACAATAAAGCTGTAATTCTAGCTAATTTAAATAGAAAAGAAGAAGCTATAGAAACTGCAGAATACTTATTAAGTCTTAATCCAAAGTTAGGAAATTCTTATGATTCATATGGGGAGATTCTGATGACTTTTAAAGAATACGATGATGCAATTGAAAAATTTGAGAAAGCATTAGAACTTGAACCAACAGGATGGTTTGCATATTGGACATATTTAAAAATGGGAAAATGTTATCAAGAGCTCGGAAAGTATGATATTGCGCTGGAGAATTATGAAAAAGCTAAAAAAATGACAGAAAAAATGTTTCCTACAGAAAGAGAATACGATGAGCATGATGTCGATAAATATCTTTCAGAAATTAGATCCCTAATAGAAAAACGAAAGAAAAATGAAAAGTGACTTATAAAATGTGGTCTTTATGGATTACAAATTTATAAAAACACTTGAATTTAATTTTAATTTTGGATCTATAATAGCAGTTGATTTTAGTTCTTGTGAAGAATCTAATATGATTGCTATTGATGAAGACATTATTAATGAAATTAAAGACAGTGTTAAAAATCAAGGAATTCCTGATTTAATTTGGTTTAAAGGGATAGGGGACTCAATAAAATATTCGAAATCTAAACAAGTAATCGAAATGATTAAACAGATTTATCCATTTCAGAAAATTGGTGTTTATTTAAATTGTGCTGTCTTTCAAGATAAATCTATCAGAGAAAATTTCTATGGATGTGATTTAGTAGCAATTAATCTAAATAGCGTTGATCCTTTTTATTTTTCAAAAATTAATAAATGTCCTGAATCTACAAAATCTAAAGATGTATTAGAGGGAATAATAGAATTTAGTTATAATTTTAAAGGAAAATTAGGAATCTATACTATGTTTTTAAGCGGTATCAATGATACTATAAAAAATATAGAAGATTTAAGGGAATTCTTATTAGAAATTATGCCAGATTATTATTCTATTACTAATTATACTCGAGATGGTTTTAAACCCGTTTCAGATGAATTTAAAGAAATACTTGAAGATATATTAAGAGATGTTCCGTTTAAAGTTGTTTATATGTTCTAAATAAATGAACTATAAAAATATGTATTAAAAAAAAAAATTAAATTATTCTACTGTCTTTACTATTTCTGGAAACTCAGTTACTTTTATTAAATCCTCAATTTCTTTCTTTTCTTCAAGATCTCGAATTTTTGTAAGTAACCAAATTAATGTGGGAAACAATAAACCTATTAAAGCGCAAATATAGAATAAATATACCACACCAAGTAATTCGGCTAAAGGACCTGCAATAAGAGCCCCAATTGGAGCAATTGCCATTGATATCATATGATCTATTGACATAATTCTCCCAATTTTATCTTTAGATACTTTTGTTTGTAAAATTTCTAAATAAAGTGCTACTGTTATTGGAAAAATTATGGTACCTGGAATATTTCCAATAATCATAAACAAGAAATTCCCTTTTGGCGCAAAAATAAATGCGAAATAACCAGCAAAATACAACGATGCCCCTATTATATTTATTTTAATTTTGTGATTCCATTCTTTCTTAATTGATGTTATTAAAGCACCAATCATGTTTGCAATTTGAAATGAAAACATTAAAATCGCAAGATCAAATGCAGTTCCATCATGCTCAAATTTTACAAAGTAGGGTAATAAAACATTGAACGGTCTATTAACAAAATTAAAAATCATCGCAAAGGCGATCATCGCCATTAATCCTGGAATAGCTTTAATTACAGATAAACCATCTTTAAAATCTTCTGTAAATGAACCTTTTGTGTGTTCTTCTCTAATATTTCTTATTGATGGAATTTTTATTAACAACAATGGAATTAAGGCAATTATAAACGTAGATATGTCAATTAGCATAATTTCTTCTATTGGAAAAAATTCATAAAGAACAGCAGCTACCACCGGGCCTATACTGAAAATTAAACTTGAAAATAAGAAATTTACGCCATTAATTCTACTTAATTTATCTTTTGGAATCATGGCAGGAATAAGAGCAGATACAGCAGGTAATTGAAAAGCAAAAAGAGCCGCGCGAAAAGTATTTATACCCAAAACAAACCAAATGTTCGGGATATCCAAAAGAAAGAAGCAAAACAAAATAAACGTTACAACTGCTTGGAGTGAATCTGAAATTGCTATTATGGCTTTTCGACTCCATCGATCTGATATTACTCCTGATATGGGAGTAATTATAATCTGTGGTATAAACATCAAAAATACTGATAATGAAAGTATTACTGCACTTCCAGTTTCTACTGTTAGCCACCAAGTTACCACGAAGCCAACAATCATAGAGCCTAATAATGAAAACTGCTGACCAAATAAAAAGTATAAATAATGTCGAAATGTTTTTTTATTTGCTACATCATCCATCCTTTTTTCCTCCAATTTGCTTTATTAATTCATACTCTTAATACCATAAATAGTTCATTAGATAGAAGTTCAGATGAAGTTTATACTAAATTTGAACTTACACACTAAAATCTTTATACAAATAACAAAATGAGATTTAGATCATCTATAAATATTTAATTAGCATAAAGTAAAATTGGGTCGATAAAGTAATTGACAGTCATAGAATTGCCTAAAGAAATCAACGGTGCGATTCTTGCCTCAATAGAAGGTGGACCAATAGCTACTGCTTTACTTAATGACAAAGATAAAGAGAAAATTTCAGCAATGATGGCAGCACTATGGTCTGTAGCCAAGCTATCATACTCTAAAATAAATAAAGGAGATTTCGATTA
>JBHLKV010000010.1:0-35106 GCA_048886305.1 Candidatus Hodarchaeota archaeon | reverse complement strand
ATGCAATATATAATCACCTTAAAATTATAGAGAAATTAAAAAGAGAAGAAAATATGACTATTTTGTTTACTACACACAACCTCTTTTTTGTTGAGAACTGGGCAAATAAAATGCTCGTATTAGATAATGGAAAGGGTATCTATGAAGGGAAACCTAAAGAAGGACTAAATGATACCCAAGTTTTGGAATTGTTAGGATCTTATGATAAAATCCGTGATTTAATTAAGAGCGATTAAGAAAATACATTAAGTAAAATTTTTAATTAAGTCTTTATATTAATATAATGGGACAACAATGATGGAATAAAGGCATTTTCGAGGACTCATAGGAAAAAAGATGATTATGAAGTGCATAGTAATGCTAACAGCCAGAGTTTAATAATCAATACTATTCCTGTAAAAATGGGCTCTTAACTAAGCAAAGGTACGAACCATGCTATGAGGTTATCGCCAGTATACCCAGGCAGGGTACATGATTATTGTCCCAAGAAGGCATATAAATTAACGCCTAACACGAGAGAACATTATCAATTTTATGGTATATCCATTAAATGAGAAAAATGTGTTAGTGTTTTAGGCAACAATATTATGCTGATTTTATACAACGTGTTGATTAAATAACTCTCTAATTTCCTTACTAATCTCCTTAGGCTCCGCCTGTAAGTATCTATGTAATATTTTAGCAATTTGAGGAGCCCATTTCTTCATTATTGCCCGTATAAAACCTATTTGAACATTCTTGTCAGTAATAATACACAAAACTCCCTGGCCAACTTTAGCTGAAAAAATCATTCCTCCATAATATTCAGTAATTTGTAAGTCAATTTTTCCATACCCTAGAATTTGACCTTGTTCCTCTCCAGCAATAAAAACAGCACCTCCGATTGCACCAATCTTTTCAACAGAGATACCATTTTCATTAGAAAATTTAAATTTTGATTGACTTAGAATGGTTATTCCTGTATCATCAATTATTATAGCATACTTCAAACCAGAAGTACTATTTATAATTGTGGTTAAAATTTCTTTTAATTTATGTTCATCTTCAGAATAACTCAATAATTTGTCAACCTATACAATTATTAATTTATTTAAATTTTGTCAGAACTCTTCTATATTTTGTAAAATATTTATTTAAACTAAACTTGATATTTGCGCTTATACCAATTCTAGTAGATAATGAAATTTTTTATTTAAAAATTTAAGTAAGTAATTAGTTTTCTTACGCTCCGTAATAAAAATTGCTTAATTTTCTTTACCACAAATAAAACAATTAAAAAAGTGTTTGCGTTTTAATTAAATCTTTCAATGGCTTTATTCGGCTCTTGTAATCTTTTGTCTTCTCTAATAATATCAACAGTTTGTAATTTTTTGATTTGTCTAAATCTTTCTTGATTTTGATAAGCCTAGAATCATTAATGAAGTCTCTATTTTTAGTAACTGCTGATAATGCTAATGTATTTTCGAGGATCCAAAGTCTTTTTGAAATTGATGAAGCAACTGGAAATCCATGTTTGTCAGTTATAATTCCTGCTACAAAATTAGGAAATTTTTTTTCTATTCTATATAAGAAATAGTTAACCTCATCCTGTTTTATTAGATCATCCAAACTTTAACACCTTTCCTATCAATTTGATCGAATTGATAAGTTTAAAATAAAAAAATTAAGTCATTAAATGCTATATTATGAAGATGATATGTCAATTGTAATGACATTTTATGGGTTGAATTTTTAAAGCTTTTAAAAATGAGTAATCATTAGCAATTACCATGCCAAAAGAACTGTCAATTTTTTACCAAGATTATTCTAAGAAAACAAAAACTCTAGCTAATCTTGTTTATTCTGATATTATTTCATGTTTCATAATTGAATTTTAATCTAAATTATAATTTATTATTTCTCTTTAAGGATATCCCTAAATTAATATTTTCTATTAGTTCAGAAAACCTATTACGAACTGTTACCTCTGTTACACCTGTTATAAGAGCAATCTTTCTTTGCGTTCTTCTTTCCTTCGTTAAGATACTCCCTGCATAAATTGCGGCAGCACAAACTCCTGTTGGACCTCTACCCGAAGTTAATCCACGTTCTTCTGCCATTCGGATAATTGATTTTGCCATTTTTTGGCATCTTGTACTTAATTTGAGCTCTGAAATAAATCTTGTGAGAAAATCTATTGGTTTAGTTGGATTTAGATTTAATTCTAATTCATTAGAAATAAATCTGAAAGATCTACCAATTTCTTTCTTATCTACGCGTGCTACATCCGCAATTTCATTAAGAGTTCGAGGCACTTTATACATTCTACAAGCAGCATATAAACTAGCAGCAGCTACGCCTTCTATACTTCTACCACGGATGAGATGAGCCTCAACAGCGTCACGATAAATTTTTGCAGAACATTCTCTTAGATTCTTTTGAAGATCAAGATTTGAAGCCATTCGATCAAGTTCGCTTAAAGCAAAAGTGAGATTTCTTTCGGTTGCGTCAGATACTCTAATCCGAGATTGCCATTTGCGAAGTCGATATATTTGACCTCGTAATTTAGCAGGAATCTCTTTTCCAAAAATGTCTCGATTTTTCCAGTCAATCATTGTACTGAGACCTTTATCATGAATCATATAAGTCATGGGTGCTCCTGTCCTAGTTCTTTTCTTTTTCTGATCTGCATCAAAAGCTCTCCACTCTGGGCCCCGATCTATATGTTTCTCTGAGTGAACTAAACCGCATTCTTCACAAACTAGTAATCCTCTATTTTCATCAAAAAAAACACTTTTTCCGCATTCTGTACAGTGATTACTTTCTATACTTAAGTTATCCTCTACTTCTGCGCTAAGTTCTTTCCAACTTGAAATAAATTACACCTTATTTTAATACTTTTTTAAAAAGATCTTCAAAAGTTTATGTCAATTTTGCATAAAATTTATCATTAGGGTCAAATTTCTGACCAGGTAAGGTTTTAATTGAAAGAAATGGTAACTCAAATGGGCCAAATATATCTTTTATATATCCAATCTTCTCATATTTTTCATTAAAAAGTGATTGTTTTAACAAATTTTCTAATTTTCTATTCCATTGTTTTGCTCTAAAAATATAATGCTTTTTTGATTCGCCAATATAAAACAGATTTAATTTAACCCAGTTTTTCAAGCGTAATGCCTAGCTTAGTAATTCAAATATAAAATAAAACATTGGTGGTTATTATTTAAATATAATGTTTTTTTGATAATAAATTACAAAAATGGCAATTTCCATTATGATAAAAATTTCAACAAATAGCGACGTTTAATAATAAGATTTTTGCATTTTATACCTTTTTTTACAGTTACAATCAAATGTATCTTTATCTAATTCTCTTAAATCTTGAGTAAGAACAAACTTTCTTAAAACTTGTTTGGCAGAGGTCTCACATTCTTTTTTTAGACAATTATGAATTCCCCTTTTAGTTCCTGCTCCGGAAGGATCAGATAGAATTCTCACTACTTTTAAATCCTCTTGAGATAATGATCTTTTTAAACATTTAAATAGTGAATAATACCATGGCGGTCTATATCTTTTTTGAAACCACAAAAATTCTGTAAGTGTACCTTTTTGAATATTTAAAGGATTTATTGAAATAGAATTTACTTTTAATTTAATTAATTTTTTTATTGAATTTTCACAGTCATCTATTGCTCCTTGCTCATTTACAAATGGAGGTTTAAATAATAAATAAGCTTTTATTCCAATATTATGTTCTTTACATATTTGAATAGCATTTCTAAAATCACTAAATAAAAGCCCTTTATTAATATAATTATTTCTTATGTAATCATCGATGGTTTCAAGTCCTATTCCAATCTCAATATATTTATTCTTTAAATATTGCTTTATTTCGATAAGTTTTTCCGGAGTTATATACTCCACTCTTGATTCCAGAACGACTTCTTTAATTTTTTCTATGCCTGCAATTTTTTCATAAATATATCTTCGAGCATTTTCACTTACTTCACCTTCATCAAGAAAACTACCAGAATTAAATAATTTTAATACGTAATTATCAGGATCATTATTAATTTCATTTAATTTACTACTTAAAGCATAATCAAACTGATTTTTTATATGTATAGGAGCAACATTTTCTATATTAGCGTCTTTAATATAACCGCACATTGAGCATCCGCCATGAGCTCCTAATGCCCAATCACATCCCCTAGTTCTCAAAATAATAGTGAATTCTCTCCCAATTTCACCTAAAAGTCTTTCTTTTTTTATCCAAAAAGTAATTGGTTTGTCTAATTGTTCTTGATCATATTTAGTCTTTCTTTTTAAGGTTTGTTGCCTATAAAATAATATTTTATCGCTCAATGAATTATTATAGTTAATTTTGGAATTACTGTTTTTCATAAATTTTTACTATCCTTCCTTCTTTTGAATTTTTGATAAAATTTGACCCTACTAAAAGCTCACCTATGCCAATTATTTTGTTTCTCATTTTGTCTAAGATGATTACATGATTATTTGGGATAAGATCCAGACTCCAATCTAAAATTCCTGATCGAAATAAAGTGTTTCCTTTAATTTTATCTCCATCAAATATAACATAATTGGATTTAATAGAAATTAAATCTTCTGTAATTCGTTTAATTCCTTTAAGTGTTAAGCTAATTTGTCCAGTACTGAATTTAAAAACGCCTATTTCTTCATTATTATTAGTGTCAATTAAATTAATTCGAGTAGATGCTTTATTTTTTTTTAGTATAATCCCACTAGTAATAACTTTATCTCCTGAACCTGGTCCAAACTGATAATCTAATATTTTCACTAATTTTCTTATCCATGATTTTGCTATGAAATCTTTTCTTGGCAAATGTTCGTTTAAAGTAAATACCTCTTTTTGTTCCTTAATTATTTTCTCGAGTGATTCAATTGATTCTTTTGTAGTTGCTTTTCCATATATATTTGAAAAGATAAAATTGTTCTGTAACTTAGACGCTGCTTTCTTTGCAATATTAAGATAACCTCCTTCAAGATGACAGATAATTGGAATTTTATTATTATATTTATTTAACATTTTTATAAGCATTTCTACTGTAATATTGATTTCTTCTGTATCCCAAACTCCTGTTACAGAGATATCATATGAACTAACGGGATATATATTTTCTAATTGTCTTGGTATAACCCCTAAAGGTGAAGTCAAAATGAACTCTTGAAAATAGGGAAATTCTGAAAACTTTCTAATTGCCTTATAAAATTTTTTGTGTGATTTAGATTCTGAATATGGTTTTTTGGCGGAACATGGAAGAATTATGATTAATTTAGTCCAAGGCTCTGGCTCAAAATTTTCTATAATTCTTACTCGAAATTCTTGGAAATCTGGCCTATAATATGATATAGGTCCAAAACAGTTTATAATTTTATTTTCTTGTACTATTGGAGTCTCATATTTTAAGACCTCAAAATAAGATTTGTCTAGAATCTTTAGAATTGAAATTATATTGGTATCATCTAGAGACGATTTTTCGACAAATGCTCTATAATCTTCATAAGCCATATACTGCTTGATTTTTTTCATGTAATTGAATGCCGATAATAAATTATGTAAACAAAGTAAATCAATTTTTTCGGAGGAGTATTTATCTTCTAATACATTTTTTAATTTTCCTTGACAAGCAACACAGGAACAAGGTAGGAATTTTATTTTATAAATAGGTAATAAGTATTCTATCGAATCATAGAAGTTTTCTGCCGACAAATACAATGAATAAGAGCTATCTATTAAATCAAATCCAAGATATATTAAAATTGGATAGAATTTAGGAATTATCCTACCCGAAGCCATAATAATGATATTGTTATCTACTTGAGTTTTAATTTCAAAAACAAGGTTAATGATATTCCGAAAGTTGTTAAAATTATCAAAGATATCAGCTAAATTTAATATTTTAATATTATCATTATTTTGTATTATTGGAAGATATAGATTAACTAATTCAAAGTAATCAAATATTTTTAAAGTCAAACCAAAATTGAGATTTGGATTACTTTTTAGAATTTCTTCAGCAGTATTAAGGTAATTATTGATTTCCTTAATAGCAAAATCTTTATTAATGGTTGTCGTTGGAATATTAAATGGAATTATTGAAACAATATTGCTTTCAGAAAAAATATCTGCATTTTCAATTAGTATTTGTTGAAATTTTTCTAATTTCCCTATATGAGTAAAGATAAATCCTGTTTTTTTAAATTTGTCTTTAATAAAGCTAATCTTTAAAAAAATCTCTTTAGTAATTAAGAATAAATTATGGTTTTCAAATTGCTCTATAAAATCCAATTGATGCATTAAAACATTCCTTATAGGAACGAGGATATTAGGTGTCTGTATATATGTTTTTTGTTCTTTGGATATTATAATCCGCCCAATTCTTGAATATCCAATCTTAGTACTCAAAACTTCAAAAAAATGATTCATCTGCCGAATTAAAAGATATTATAGGGAATATTTTTATATTAATTTATGAAATATCCGAATGTTATTAAGAATTTAGTTACATGTAAATAGAACTAGATTTCCTAAATTCCACAACTTAATTTGGATTTATATAGCAGTTTTTTAACAAAACTTAAAATTTGTATATGGCTGTAACTCATCTAAGACAAATGTAGTAAAAGTGTCTTCTATTTCTTCTGTTTCATAAAGAACTTTTATAAAGGATGCATAATCTTCAACATTTCTAACTCGAACAATGGCAAATAATCCATATTGTTCACCAATCCTAAATAGATGAGTAATTTCTTTCTTCTGTTCTAATTCTAATGCAATATGGTTATATTTTGAAGTATCTCTTGGTTTAATTCTAATAAGAAATTTTCCGTTAAATCCTAATTTGCTTGGATTAAAATTTATTGCATAATTTAAGATAATTCCTTTTTGTTCAAGATTTTTAATCCTATTGTAAATTGTCGACTGAGAAATCTCAACTTTATATATTTTTTTTAATATCCGAGATATTTCAAAAGTAGATAGCAATTTTAATCCTTGATCTTCTTCTAAAATTTTTAAAATTAAATAATCAATCTTATCCAAAGTATAATTAACATCGAGGCTAACCTTTGTCAATTCAATTCCATAAGTCTTATAAACTCTAATTGCTTCAACTAATTGATATTTCTTAAAATAAGAGTTTGACATTATTTTGTCTATTATATTTAGAACTTGACTAAATTCATTTGAATCTCTAAAAATAAATAAAGTAAACAGTGAAAATTCTCCAAAAATTCCATCTAAAATTTTTAACTGTGGTATTTTTTGTAATTCTTCTACAAGATGAGGCTCTTTTGGATTAGTCTTTATTTCAAGAATGATATATTTCAAATTTGGTGAAATATTTGGATTAATATTTATAGTGAAATTCTTGATTATATGTTCTCGAGCTAACTGTACAAATCTATTTTGGAAAGTAACTCTTGTAATCTTTAATTCTCTTGAAATTTTACTAATATTTGGTTTTGTTTTGGAATACAATTTTTGTATTAAATCAGTATGCATTTTTTAAGTAAATAATAATTTGCTTAAATATTATATAATTATTATACAATTTTTCAAGGTCATATTTAAATAAAATCATAAAATTACTAATATTAGTCATAATGATTTAAAATAGGTGTTTTATAAAATGGTTAATTATAAAGTCGCTGATGAGTCTTTAAGTGAAAAGGGAAAAGAAGCATTATATATTGCGGAGAGAAAAATGCCTGTAACTGCTAAAGTAATTCGAGATAGATTCACGAAGGAAAAACCTTTGAAAGGTGTGACAATCGCCGGATGTCTTCATATAACAAAAGAAACGGGAAACTTAGCCCGAACATTAAAAGCGGGAGGAGCAGAGGTTTATTTATGTGGTAGTAATCCGTTATCCACCCAAGATGATGTTGCTGCGGCTTTAATTAAAGAAGACATAAATGTTTTCGCGTGGCATGGAAATACAGATGAAGAATTTTATTGGTGTATAAAACAATGCTTAGAAGCTAAACCTAATATCTTAATTGATGATGGAGCAGATATGATAGTTACATTACATAATGAATTTCCAAAATTAATAGAAAACGGAACTATAATTGCATGTCAAGAGGAAACAACTACTGGAGTGAAGAGATTTAGGGCTATGGAGAAACAAGGAGCATTAAAAGTTCCATTATTTCCTGTAAATGATGCAAGATGTAAAAATCAGTTTGATAATGAACTAGGTACTGGACAAGGGATAATTTCAGCAATATACGGGATGCATGTTTTGTTTGCTGGTAAGAAAGTAGTTATTGCAGGTTATGGCCATTGTAGTTCAGGAATGGCACTTAGAGCAAGAGGTTTAGGGGCGGAAGTTATTATAACTGAAGTCGATCCAATAAAAGCGCTTCAGGCAAAGTTTGCAGGATATCAAGTTATGCCAATTGTACAAGCAATTCCAGATGCGGACATAATCTTAACAGCAACCGGTTGTAAGCATGTTATATCTCCAAAATCAGAAGTATTTGACATGCTTAAAGATGGAGTTATTCTCGGAAATTTAGGTCACTTTGATATTGAAATTCCAACAAAAGAGTTATATGAATATGCAAAAGAAATTAAACCTATCCGTAAAGATGTTGAAGAATTAACACTTCCAAATGGTAAAAAAATCTATTTATTGGCAAAGGGACGGTTGGCAAATCTTGTTTTATCTGAAGGTCATCCAAGTGAAGTAATGGATATGAGTTTTGGTTTACAATCTTTAATGTCAGAATATATTATTAAGAATCAGGATTCATTGAAAGCTGAAATAATTGATATTCCTCCTGAAATTGATGATAAAGTTGGTTTTCTGAAATTAGAATCAATGGGTATTGAGATCGATAAATTAACCGAAGAACAATTTAATTATATTCACGGTTATCTTGAAGGAACCTAAGTAATTACTTTTCTTAATCTCATTTTTTATATTTTTAGATTTTTGGGTTTAGAATATCTTCAGCATTAATATTATCCCCATAAATCTCCTGAGCTAATTTTTTTAAACCGTTTTTTCCAATAGGTTCTTCTTTAAGTCTTTTAGATTGCCAAATTTTTAATTTTTTAAATTCATTTTTAATTTCTTTAACATATTTAAGTTGATTTGAGCGTAAATTGTTGCAAAAATCACATTTTTTTGTTTCAGGAGTGATCATATTAATATGAACCCCTTCTAATTTAATATATTTCTCTGTTAGATCTCTTGCTCTTTTTATTTCCTCAAAACTTGGCTTTTCAGCAATAGTAACAAGTCTAAGTGATCCAATATCATGAATTAAGTTCGAAATTCGTTCTCCCCGCTTTTCAAGCTCTACAATCATGTTAAAAATCTCCTTTCCTAATTCTCGTCTTGCTTCACGATTATCGAATGGTTTTATAATATTTCTCCACACCTTAGATACATTCTTAATAGCTCCTTTAATTGAATTATAGAAGTTTAAAGAGTATTTTAATACCACTTTTACTTGATCTTCAGGAATCTCAAATAAAGTAATCATATTTGCTGTAGGAGGAAAATCTGCGATAATTATATCAAATTGGAGATCATCAGCATTAAGATCTTCAGCGTCTAAGATTTTTTGGAAAAACATGGCGTTTTTCAAGGCCAATGGAATAGAATCTGCAGTAAAAGTTTTATCAATAAATTTCTCAATTTGGGGGATCATTCCTACTATGGGCATTTGTTTCATTAAGGTCTTCATTTTTTGGATCAGTTCTTTTGTGTATTCCTCAGCATATACATTAGCATCGGGCTCGATTCCCCAGAGATTTCTAGATAATGGAGTGAGTTTATTTTTAATCTCTAATTGAAATAGGTCACTAAGATTATGTGCCATATCAAATGAAATTAAAAGTATCTTTTTATCAGGAAGTAAATCTGCTAATAAAACGGCCGTTGCCGCGCTAATAGAGCTTTTACCAACTCCTCCTTTACCCCCTAAAACTAGAATTTTCTCCATATAGAGCAGTTCAGATTCAAAATTTTTAAGATTATATAATAAAAATAAAAATGCCATAAAAAGCTAATCAGATTCAAATTAATAGTAAACAAGAATTTTGATTTTATACTCATTTATGGTTTATTAGGAATCTGCTGTTTTGGATCAGGATAGAAAATCAATTTTCCTGTAATTTTAGATTCAGAACCTTTTTCTTTTTTAAAATAAAAATAAAATCTGCCTATATTTGTATTTAATTTATATTTTACATAATTTTTTTTGGATTCTGAAAAAAGTTTTTCTATTAAAATTCTGTTCCAATAACTCATCGATAGAGATTATAATTCTTTTCTAAAAAATAAATGTCTCATGAGGATATTATTTTTTAATTTTTGAAAAATTCTCTAGATTCACAAAAAATAAATTAATTGAATAATTTTATTAAAATATAATCATCCTAATTATGATGATTTAAAAATATATATTAAAATTATTTAAAAAATTCAAAAAATCAAACTCATACAATATATCATTTTACTCTTATAAATTTTGAATGTGAGCTTAGATTTCATTGTGAAAAATAAAAATTTTAAGGAAGTGATCAAGATTACAAGTCAAAATGAATTTACTACTAAATATATTATACAAGTAAAATTTACCATTAAAGGTGTTGTGGAAAAAAGCGATATTGTTGGGGCTATTTTTGGCCAGAGATAAAGAAACTTAAAGCCAATTCGGCTTAATCGGCTAAACCGAAGGTCTTCTTTTGGATCTGGATTTAAGGGATTTGCAAAAATCTGGACGAATTGGAAGAATTGAGGTTGATAATGAATCCAAGGAAGGAATTTCCGAAGGGATCATTAAAATACCTAGTAGCCTCACGCGTAAAGAAACAGCACTATTAGCAGCGACTGTTGAAACCGTATCTAGGGTTGGACCTTGTGAAGCAGATATGAAACTCTTGGAGATTCGTGATGTTCGCGAAACAAAACGAAAAAAAATAATTAAACGTGCTACTGAACTTCTAAAAGAGTGGGATCAAAAATCTTTAGAACCAAGTGAAATAGAAGAACAAATTGACACAGATATTAAACTTGGAGAAATTCTTTCTTGGGGTAAAGAAAAATTACCTGCTGGACCTGAAGTAGATAGTAATCCAGATTTAATAATTGTGGAAGGTCGAGCAGATGTTTTAAACTT
Organism: Candidatus Hodarchaeota archaeon; assembly: GCA_048886305.1. GTDB lineage: Archaea > Asgardarchaeota > Lokiarchaeia > Sigyniarchaeales > SOKP01 > Loki-b32. The sequence goes on along the minus strand of JBHLKV010000010.1, from coordinate 23,940 downwards.
ACTAAGGATTGGTGTTAAAAATACAATTGCAGTTCAAGGAACTCAAGTACCTAAGTCAGTAATAAAATTAACAAAAAATAAAAGTTCGGTAACAGCTTTTATGGATGGAGATCGGGGTGGAATGATCATTTTAAAGGAACTTTTACAAGTTGCCAAAATTGATTTCATTGCTAGAGCACCAGAAGGATATGAAGTCGAGGAATTGACCAGAAAACAATTGATAAAGGCACTACAAAACAGGAAAGAGGCTATTTTGTTTAAAGACATAAAGAATATGGAAAAAGCTGAATTAGAATACACTGGTAAAGAAGAGGGATTATCTACTGTTTTAAAAACGCTTAAGGTTAAAAATGAATCTGCGATCATTGAGGCTGTGAAAGATATTGAACTTGGTCATAGTATAGGTTTTAATAAAGCAATGGAGAAGCTATTTGATATACCAGTTGGAGAACTTTTTGAAAAAATAAGAAATTATAAAAATACTCAATATTTGATTATAGACGGTATTTTAACCAAACGACTGCTCTCACTATCAATAAACATGAAAATAAACTTCATTGCTTGCAAAAATAAAGAAGAGGAAGTAGTAATTCCTGATTATATTACTGTGTATTATTTCTAATTAATTAAATTTTAATGACTTTTTTCTTTTTTTCCTTCATTTTTCTTGTTTAATTCTTATACTAAGCGGTGTTTCTTTAGTAACTACATCTGACACAGGACAATATTCATGAAACGCTTTTTTACATAAATCAATCTTATCTTTTGATTGTCCACTCTTAGGAGTAAATAACAATTCTATATCAATTGATACTAATTTTAATATGTGTTTAGGTCCTGAATGCTTCAAATTTCCATTTACAATAATTTCTAATTTCTCGCTTAGAATATTATGTTTTTGTAGACAATAGATAAAAGAGTTACCAATACAACCCCCAATTCCAATTAGTACATATTCAAGAGGGCTAGGTGCTAGATTTGTACCACTAAACGATTCTGGTTCATCAATATGAATACTTTTAAAACTCCTAGCTTGTGCTATAAAATGAAGGTTCTTTAAATAATTAAGTGTGACTTTCATTGTTATTTTAAAAATTTGGATCTTATTTAAGAATTATAGAATAAGGTGAAATTATCTAGGAAAGGGTACAAAATTAAAAATTAATTGAATGATATATGAAATCGCTCCTAAAAGAACAAGTCCAATGGCACATATTTTAAAAACTAAAAAGTATTCCTTCCTATCAGGTTTATTTGAAATTTTCAAAATTCTTTTTGTGTTTTGAAAAAATATTCCTAATCTTTCATAGATACTTGGTTTCTTCTTCTTTTCAAATTGAGAATATTTTTCATATTTTGGGTAGTTTGACACAATAAAATTAAGAATTAGTCTTTAAAAAAGTTAACTTTTGAGGAAATACTCATATTTTTTATTATGAAATATCGAGAATACGTGATATGAAAAAATCACGATTAAATGGTTGTAGATCTTCATAGTTCTGACCTGTTCCTATGAATAATATTGGTTTTTTTGTTTCAAAAGAGATAGATAAAGCAGCACCACCTCTTGCATCAGCATCTAATTTAGTTAAGATACTTGCATCAATCCCTACATGCTTATCAAATTCTCTTGCTTGATATAATACATCATTTCCTGCAAGCGAATCTCCAACAAAAAAAGTGAGATCTGGTTGAGCAATTCTGCAAATTTTTTGAATTTCAATCATTAAATTTTTATCTGATACTTGACGACCAGCACTATCTACTAAAACAACATTAATGTTTTTTGCTTTAGCATGTTCAATGGCATCATAAGCAACAGAGGCAGGATCAGATTTATATGCATGTTTAATGACTCGAATACCAACATTGTTCATATGATAAGATAATTGTTCGATTGCTGCTGCTCTAAATGTGTCTGCTGCTGCTGCTACAATTGAAAATCCATTATTTTTTAAAAAATAAGCTATTTTAGCCATTGTAGTTGTTTTTCCAGTTCCGTTAACTCCAAGAAAAACAATTATATATGGTTCATCTCTTTTTCTCTTCTTCTTTATTTCATCTAATAAATCTATTTCGTTTTCAGGTGTTAATATACCGATTATAACATCCTTTAATGTATCAGATACCAATTTCTTAGTTGAAATTAATCGACCAATTTGTTCTCCCTTAAAAGATTCAATTATCTTATTGCAAATTTCATCAGCAGTATCCATGGCAACATCATTACTTACAAGCAAGAGTCTCAAATCATTAATAGCATTGTCAATTTTTTTATCAGTTAAGGTTTTTTTTACAAAAAGTGAAAAAGTATTCTTCAGTTTTTCAAGCATTTATTTTTCCCCCACTAATTTAAGAATTATCAGAAATTATAAAAAGATTAAATATAAAACACGCTTATTTTTGAAGAATATCTCTTTGAATGACTTGAGAGATTTTATTTAGTTCTATATCTAGATTCTGTAATTGAGTTCCTAAGAATTCTATTTGCTTATTATGTTGTTCTATTATCCTATTAAGAAATTCAATCGCACTTGTTAAATCCTTTTCAATTACAACATCTTGGTTGACAGCAAGTAAAACTTTTTCTGGTTCTTTAATAGATGCTTTAATGTTTACTATACCTCCAATTGGAACTAAAATTTCGTCATCTTCTTCTACTCCTTCTTTTAAATGTTCTAAAGTATTTTTAGAATTTATTACATTCGCACGTGAAGCATTAATAATTTCTAATTGGCTTTGATACATATCCCGTTGCTCCCTTAAATAACGAAATTTTATTAATTGTTCTTGATATTCTTGAGGACTGACCACTTTTATCAAAACTTTAAGAATTTATTTTCTTAATTACCGAGATAATTCACGGATTAGATAGTCTTGAGATTCCTCTAAACCTATCTCTTTAATTTCTTGAATTTTAATTTGGCGTCTAAAAATACCAATGGATGTAATATTACATAAAACTTTCTCAATAGCGTCTTCTTCTTTTAAGGCCCTTACTTCTTTACGGAACAAATATTTTTTATGATTTTTGATGTAATTCCCAATAATTCTGTATATTTTTATCTCTGACATAAATTTTCATTCCAATTGTATCCATGAATTTAAAATTGATAATTATTTAAAAATATTAAATTTTGCTATTTTAAATTCTTTTTTAAGTTACATATTAAAAATTATAACTACTTCTTCTAACTTATTAGAAATTTTGAGGAAAAAAAAAAATTAGTTAATCTCCTACAATTTTAGTATATCTGTTAGGCGCATCATTTCTGGACCTGTACAATCTGCTCCAAAAATCCCACTATTATCATTCACAATTGCCCCTGAAGAGAGATAAGGAATACCACGATTTACAGTGGATACATCAATCTCATCAACTTTTAATATTGAAGAAATATATTCTATTTCCTCATCGGTTGAAAGAGGATGAACTAAGCAACCATGATTATTTGCTAAAGAAATTGAACCTGGAAGATAATTATCCGCAAATTCATAAACGACGGTCTCAACACTTAATATATCCTCGATCTCTTGTTTATAATTTTTTAATAACGAGCTAATTATTGCACCTTTATCATTACATAAGATAAGGTTACCAAACGCATTATCTATTGATTTTAAAATACCAATTTGCGATGAATTTTTTGACTCATTTAGATAGTTTTTCAATTTATCAAGTTCTTCATCCTTTATTATATGAGGAACTATAATTCCAAATTTATTAGATACAGTATATATTCCTAATAAATTAGAATAATTAATAGTAAGTGGATAAAAGGGTTCCCCAAATATTTGTTTGAATTTTATAAGTGTAGCTTTTAATGTTGTGGGAGGATATAGAATATATGAATTATTACATGTTAAGTAAACACCTATTAAACTCTTCCCAAATACTTGAGACCTTAAAATTGCCATGAGAAATAACAATAAAATTATAATTTTTCTAGAATATCATTAAAAAAAGTACGTATTTGTACATCGATTTAAAAATTGCCGTTTAAGCTAAATATATTACACAAAGACCATCAATATTTTTAGTAACTCTCACCTTTAACTTTCTTGGGGGTTTTTGAATAGAGCGTTCCCATATTTTCTCATTTACTTCTTGTGAGACAACCAAAGATTCTGGCTTAAAATGGCGATTTATATAATCTCTGAGATACCGGATAGCCTTTTTTGCTCTTTTATTTCTTGGACCCCTTCGTGCTAATGCGAGAGGTACGATATATATTCTTTCATCAATAATCTCTTCTTTTGGAACTTCTTCTTCTTCAATTTCTTCAATTTCTTCTTCAAAAATTTCACTAATTTCTTCTTCTTCAGATATTTCATCTAGGCTGAATTCCTCAATCTCTTCGATTTCTTCATCGAATTCTTCTTCTAGCTCCTCCTCACTTAATTCATCTTCTAACTCGTCTAAACTTATATCCTTTCCTTTTTTTGCCATTTTATATCATTTAAAAGCGCTATTTCAAAATCTAATTTTAATCTCTTTTTAACCTTGTGTTCCTCCATGTTCTTCTCGAGTAAGGATTAGATCTAACCTTACCACTTGTCCTCCTAATTATCCAATTTGGTAATGACTTATTTTGTTTCATACTCTTTGCTCTTCTTAATTTAGATGGTAAATCCTTATTCCTTGCCATCGATATTCCTCCTTTTTGATTACTTTTTTATATTAAATTCCTTTTTCTTCCCTAATGAAGATATTTGTTCTAGTAGTTTTTTAAATGCTTTATCTGGTAATGGTGTTGCCCCTCTTAGTTGTCCTGATTGAAATAATTGAATTAATTGTAATTCTATTTGTTCAGCAAACTGGGGTTTAACCATTCGAATATTTTCTAATCTTTGTCTTCCTTCTTGAGATAAAATTTTTCGCATCAATTGATATTTTTTACTCTCAAACTCTTTTTGCTGGGCTTCCATTAATTGTTGCTGTGCAGCTTGTTGCTTTAATTCCTCTAATCTTTTCCTTTTAATAGCTTTTAACTCTTCATCATTGCTCAATTTGAACTCCCTGACACAGTTATATAATTATTAACTCTTTTTTCTTAGAATAGAATATGCTGTTCTTTCTAATAAACTAGTTCCCTCAGGAGAAAGTTTCCTCCCTTTCTTGCCATCCTTTATTAATAAATTTTCTTTTTCTAATTGCTGTAAAATAACTCTTATTATTTTTCCTCCTCCTTTAGAAGAGTAATTTAAACCACTACTTTTTCTATTTCTCCCTGAATAATGCTTTCTTAATTTATTTACTCCTATTGGTCCATATTTTTTCACTTTTCTTAAAATAGAGGCACTTCGGATATACCAAAAATTTTCTGAATCAACAGGTGCTAACTCTTTATATGATGCTGTTTTCCAAAATTCACTTCCTTCAGGTGGTTGAATTTCAGGAAATTCCTTCAGTTTCTCTGCCAAAATTTGAATGAGTTTCCGGGGTTCAATGAGATAAATCGACATGCTAAAATATTATATTAAATTCATTAATCTTAATACTTTATAAAATCAAGTCAAAATTAAAAATTTTATTATTTTAATAAAAAAAATGGGCTATAGCGAAGAGTTTAAACAAGTTTTATTAAATGATCCACATTGTCATTTAGGCAAGAAAGGTATTACAAACGAATTTATCGATTATTTAAATAAACTATTAAGGAGACATAAAATAATCAAAATCAAGGCATTAAGTTCCATTGCTACTAAATTAAATATTAAAGAATTAGCAAGTAAAATTGCCGAAAAAACAAATTCTCATCTATTAGATGTACGAGGTAAAATGATCATTATTTCAAAATCTCAAATTGATAAAAGAACATAAATATTCAACATAAAAATGCCCAATTATAAAAATATTGTTAAACAAATTGCTAAAACTCGGATGATATTCTTGTTCGAAAGAGCTCACAATATTTTCCCTGAGAATAAAGATTTGGCAAATCGATATGTTTACTTAGCTAGAAAGTATGCTGCTAGAGCTAAACTAAAAATTCCAACAAAATGGAAACAACGAATCTGTCATAAATGCAAAAAGTTTTTGTATCCAGGAATTAATTGTAGAACAAGATTACAATCAAAAAAAGGAAAGGGTTCACATGTATCATTAACTTGTTTCGAATGTAACCAAACTACTCGATATTATATTAAAATAAGAAATTAAATTATGCCTTTAATAATTGTTTTAGTTGAATGTGGAATAGAACTTATTCCAAAACACATTAGAAAACATTCTGCTATCCAGAAAAATCTGTCTTCTCGAATTTATGCTACACAACTTTTAGATAATGCACTTCATCATTCTGCTATGATTAACTTACAAAATTCCGAAAAAAGAGGTCGTCCTGACATAACTCATTTATGTTTACTTAATGCTTTAGGTTCACCATTAAATAAAAGTGGAAATTTGAAGATTTATCTACATACAGTTAATAATAAAATATTTGAATTTAATTCTAATATCCGAATTGCGAGAAATTTTAACCGATTTAAGGGTTTAATAGCTAAATTATTAATAGATGGAAGTATAGAAGTAGGATCTTCCAAATTAATAGCATCATTTAATGGAGGTTTAAAAGAACTTATTAATAAGTTTAAGAATAAGGAAATTTATTTATTTTCGATTAACGGTAAGATAATAAACAACTATAAAGATTTATTTTCAAATGATCTAACAAAAAATTATATAGCTATTATCGGTGGATTCCAAAAAGGTAATTTCTCAAAGGAAATTATAGCATTATCCGAAAATTTAATTTCTATTTCCCAATATTCACTAGATGCATGGGTTGTTGTTAATAAAATTATAAATTACTACGAACTAACATATAATATTCTCTAAACCACTAAAGTTAAAAGATATGGAAAATTTGTGATCTTACACGAATTTCTAAAATTTAATAAGCGCGATTAGTCTAGGGGTTATGATCTCGGCCTTCCAAGCCGATGACCCGGGTTCAATTCCCGGATCGCGCATTTTTTTCATTATATATATTTAAATTGATATAAAAATCGATTATAATATTCGTGAAACCATCGTTTCACGAAAAATTTAAGATATAATGGTTCTATTAAATTGAAGGTTTATTCTTATGAATAAATTCAAGAAAGAACTTCCAATATTTTAGTAAGAATACGTGCTTTACCACCTGTGGATTGTAGTAAAGTTTTACCACATACTAAACATTCTACATCAGTAGCAGAACATCCAAAAATAATTTGCTGATTTCCACAATTTAAGCACTTCACACGCAAAAATCTAGATTTTGGCTGTGGTATAAGTGCCTTTTCTTCTCTTTTATGAACCATATAATTCACGCTTTTTATACTTCTTGTATTTCAAGTCGTTTTACACGATAAGATTTTGCATAGTGTTTTTTACCGCATTCAGAACACTCTAATAAGGGTGTTGTTTTTTTGTTAATCTTCGCATTTTTGTGAAAGATTTCTTTTGGGAAACTGCCATATCCCGTTTTTTTGCGTTCTAATCTTCGTCTACCATGATTTAACATACGTTCCTTGCCTTTTTTGTAGAGGGTGACATTATGTTTTGTGTGTGTTCTACAGGTGGGACAGTATCTATTCATTGATCGAGGGTATTTCAATATTCACTGACCTTGATATCTAATTAACTTAGGTAGTTATTTATGAATTTTAAATTTTATTAGTTCACTTTCTTTTCTATTAACTTCTACTGTTTAATAAAAAATGTTTTAAATCTTATTTGCATAATTTTAATAAAACCATATTGATGAGAATATTGAATTTTAAAGAGAAATTTAGTGAAGGAATAATAAGTGCTAAGCAATTTGATAAAGAAGATATTAATTATATTTTAAAAAAAGCAAAAGAAATGATTCAAATTAAAAATTCTAATATTCTTCAAGGAAAAATCTTAGCAACATTATTTTTTGAACCATCAACTCGTACTCGTCTAAGTTTCGAATCTGCAATGTATAGATTAGGAGGTAACGTAATAGGATTCCATTCTGGAGATGTTTCTTCTATTAAAAAGGGAGAAAGCATTGCTGATACAATAAGAACGGTTGAAAATTATAGTGACTGTATAGTGATGAGACATAACCTTGAAGGAGCTGCTCGGATGGCAGTAAAATTCGCAAATGTCCCGATAATTAATGCTGGCTCTGGAAGTGGTGAACATCCTACTCAAGCTTTATTAGATTTATTAACTATAACTGAAGAGGTTGGACCTTTAGATGGTTTAAATATTGGTATAATGGGTGATCTTAAATATGGTCGCACAGTTCACTCCCTTTCAATTTTGCTCTCTAATTTCGATGTAAATATCTATTTCATAAGCCCTAAGGAACTTAGGATGAGAAATAGAGATAAAGATTTTTTAAGACAACGACAAGTAAAATATAAAGAAATTACTAAATATCGTTTAATTCTAAGTGTTTTAGATGTTCTTTATATGACCCGAATTCAAAAAGAAAGATTCATTGATTTGGAAGAGTATGAAAAGGTTAAGGATATATATGTTTTTAGAAAAGAGGATCTTGATGATACTAAAAATGAATTTAGATTGTTGCATCCTTTACCTCGGGTTTCTGAAATTTCACCAAAAGTAGACAATTCTGAGAAATCGATTTACTTTAAACAAACATTTTATGGAATTCCCATGAGAAAAGCACTTTTAGCAGAATTAATGTCAGATTAAAACTAAGGAATCTCGCGATTAATTATTTTCTAAAATTTAATCCTATTCTTTATTAAAATTGCATCTAATTCAGACTTGAATAAAGTAGATAAAAGCTTTTTTAACAATACCCCATTATTATCAATACATTCATCAAATATAATTCCTCCATTAATAACTTTTTGAAATTTTTTAAATATGTTAATCTTTTTATTTAAAGATAACTTTGAATTTTGTCTAATAATGCTTGGTGAATATTTATATGCCATATCAGTTCTTAGATTTGTTCCATTATACCATCCATTATTTAAATACGTATCATCATGAGGTTGACTTAAAAAATAATAATTGTTCTCCTCTTGATTTTTTTCTCTAATTAATTTTTTCATGAAAGATAAAATTCTAAGGGCAAATTCTTCACTATTTTCTAATCTATCAAGCTCTATTCCACAATGATTTAAAATTGCTTTATTCAAACCAAAAAAACTTACTGATTTGATAGTATTCTTATAGACGTCATCAACTTTATCAAAGAAATCATGGATCAAACGTTTCCAACCATTTAAAGAATTCAATTTCTTTTTTATTAGCGCTTCTTTATGTTTAAATAAATCAAAAACACAATTTATTTTGTCATATAGTAAATCAAGAAATAAATCATCATTTCTATTTGCCTTTACTGATATTGAATGTAGATTGATTAAAATTTTATCTAAAATTATCTGATTTTCCTTAGAATTTTTAATTTTGATTGACGCAGAATTTAGAAAATTAGAGGATTTATTGTTATAGAAGCATATATTATTTTTTTTCAAAATAGAGACTATATCGTCTAAAATTATATTTTCTAAATTTGAATAATCAAAATTTATAAACGGTTTTCTATTATTATCAATCTCTATTCCTCTTATTTTATAATTCAAGAATTCTCTATCGATTTTGAATTGATTTAAGATCCCCTCAGGCAAATCCTGGTAACTAAACTCTAAAGTTAAACTATGTCTCAGATCTTTAGACGAATTGTTAAAATTGAGAATTTGAGATTTCAAAATATCAATAAAGTGCAACATTTCCTCTTGAGAATTCATATCTAAAAGAAAATTTATATTGAAATCACCTAATACTAAATCTTGAGAGAAGTAAGGCTTGAAGTTATGTAAAAGATCAATAAATTGTAGAATCAATTTAATTAATTCTCTAGAATTAGTTAAATTCCCCAAGGAATTTCTTTTAATAATGAACTCTAATACTGATTTTGTATTAAAATATAAACTTAAAGGTCTCAAACTCCAATAATTTAAGTGCAGTAGAGCTATTTCTCCAGTTAAATAAAAATCAGCTAGATTTTTTGGTAATAAGTTCAAGAGTAAAAATTGCTCAGAAACATCAGATCCTAACTTTTTTATGAATTTTTCAGGATTAATATTGCTCCTTTCTGAGTTAAATAATTTAAAAACTTCAAATGGAGGTGTTCCTAAACGAGTTAATTTATGTCTAATTTCTTCATATCCATTTTCCAGTAATATAGCATTAATATATTCACGCATTAAAGGAGCAGTTAGATATTCAATTTTAGTCTTTGAAAGTCGTTCTTCAACTTCGTGGGCAATTTGTTTAGCTATAAAAGGTTCCATTCCCCCTTCTTTTATAAGATATTTCTCAATTTTATTTATATCAAATCTTTCTTTTGAATATTTAGATGTTCTTATCATTTTTACCCTATTTTTTTCCACTAAGATCTGTTCAATAGATAATACACTATTTAATATCTGCTTACCTAAAACTGTAATAAAATAACCTCCTTCAGAGGATTCTATTAAATTACAGTCTTTTAAGGCATTTAGATGAAATGAAAAATTTACAGATGCAGAATTACAACTAATAACTTCTTTTTGAAGTCGTGAAAATGAAATAGGTTCTCTATTATTTTTTAGTTTCTTTAAAATCTCTATTCTAATTCTTTGTCCTAGTGTTTTTAAATGTTTCTCTAGCATATCTTATTTTTTGTCGGAATCCCTTTAATTATCAATATAATTCTAAACCTTCAACGCTGCTTATCTAAATAATATGCTTACCAATTATATAAAAATTCGGGAATTTTTCATTGCTTTAATAAAATTAGATAATATGTAGGTGATATTGAAAACTTTGGTAAGAGATTTAGTAAAAAATTTAAAATCTTTACGTTTAGAATTTTTTTATATTTAGAATTAGTTATTTGTTAAAAAAATATAAATAAAAGTTATCGTGCCGAAACAGCAATTCTCTCAATTTCATCTTTTCGTTTTACTGCTCTAGATTCTTGACTGTTTTGTGCCGCTAAAATTAATTCTTGAGCTAAATTTTCTTCAAATAATCTTTCATTTCCATGGGATCTTGCTCCAATAGCTTGAACAAGATACTTTATAGCTAAATCCACTCGGCGTTGGGGTGCAATATCTACTGCTGAAGCGTAGGAGATCCCACCCATGGCTATCTTTGTCGTTTCTTCTCTTGGAGCCGTATTCACAATCGCATCAACTAAAACTTGAATTGGATTTTCACCAATTTTTAACTCTATTAATGTAAATGCATCTTTTAAGCTTTTTACTAGTTTATTTTTTTTTCCAGAATTATAAGAACTCTTATGTCCTTTTATTCTGCTACCAATAAAACCAGGAGAGAGCAATCTATTAGTGAATCGTTCAATTATTGAAACACGTGAGCTTTTCCAGAAACGTCTATGTTCATGACGACCTGCTGAATGTGGTACTATGATGGGTCTTAAATTAATATATTTCTCAAGTGTAAAATCTTTTAATTCAATGTCTTCAAATGACCATTTGTCAAATAACTTAATCTCAGGTCTGCTTTTACTCATCGCTTATTACCTCTATCTAAGTGGCTTTTCTTTCTTACCAGTTAAAAGTGCTTGAAGACTGACACCATTTACTTTTATTACTTTCCATCTTACTCCTGGGAGATCTCCAATAGCACGGCCTTTAGCTCCTCCAATGCCTTCTAATAGAACACGATCATGCTCCTCAATAAAGTTAAGCGCTCCATCTCTAGACATTATTAGAATTTAATAATGTACTCCAGGTAGGAACGCTGTAACTCCTTTTCCATTTTTCTTTAATTGTACGCGAACACACTTCCGAATAGCTGAATTCGGTTGTTTACTCTCTCGACCAACCTTTTGTAGCACAATACCTAGTGCTTGCGGAGCTCCTTCTAAGGGATCAACCTTCTGTTTTAATTTGAGCTTTTTCCTTTTATATTTTGATTTAGACCAGCGGAATCTTCTTCGATTTTTTCTTAATTGTCGTGCTGCGTATAATCCTTTTGGTTTTCCTATCTTGAACACCAAATAACAATATTTTAATTATATTATAATGTGAGAAAATATCTCATAGAACTTAAAATTTATGGATATTATATATTTCTTAAATAGAATAGAATGAGTTTTTATGATTAATAATTATTTTTTGTGTTAATTATTACATTATCTACTTCAAAGTACCTTAAAACTAATTCTTTTATTTTTCTAATCATGCTACCTTCTTTACCTATTGCTTTTCCTCGATCTTGGGGACGAACAGAGATAATAACAGTTTTTTTTAGATTCTTGCTCTCTTTAATTTCAATATTCTGGACTTTTATAGCATTTTTGGTAGTATTTAAGATATTTTGTATAAATTGGTTAAGATCTTCAGAAAATTCGATGACATCTATATTCTTTTGAAGTCTTGATTTTAAATCTTTTACATGTTCTCCAGCCTTTCCAATAGCTTTACCTACATCTTCTTTTTTTACTAAAAAGATAACTACTTCAGAATTATTTTCCGGAGATCTAAAAATTAGACAATCTTTAATTATAGCACCAGAAATATTATTAAATAAGGAAATAAGTTCCATTGACTTTTGATCAATTCTAATATTTTTTCTTAACATTTTTAAACCAATTAAGTTACGATCTTTTACTAATTAAACTCTGCAGGTTGGAATCTCCATAGTCATAAATGCCTATAATGCTAATCATATATGGTTTCGCACATGCTAACCCTAAATCCCAGCTTGAACCTTTATATCTATAAATAAATATTTTGTCCTTACTAAAAGAATTATAATAATTTAATTGTTTTATAAGGTCTATAGGACAATTTTTTGCTACAATTATCATTTTATATTCATTTTGTCTCATTGATCTTAACACTTGATTTCTACCAAATACAATCTTCCCAGTCTTATAGGCAACTTTGATATTAGTGTCGATATCAAATTCCTTTACTTTCTTCCGGGATAAGTCAACTTTCTCCGATACAGCTTTGCTCTTTTTATTCTTTGCCATTATCTTGTCAAAAAGTATCTTTTAATTAAGTAATAGTAATTATAATTTTTACTTGAATTTAATTATTTGTTAGTTTAAGTTATTTCTTCATTTTTTAATAATAATATAATTTTTTTTACAATATTGTTATATAATTAGCGAAAATTCATTCTTTTTAACTCAAATTCTTCTAATATATTCAGAATTAGTCAATTCCTATTTTTTTATTCCTCTCTTTAATATTTCCAGATTTCGGTCAAGATCGAACATGATTGACGTACGACCCGTGCCTATGGGTATTACTTGGCCTATAATGACATTCTCAGGAATTCCTAGCAATCTTTCTTCTTCCCCATAGAGACCTGCGTCTAGTAACTGATTGACTGTGACTTCAAAAGCGGCTCTCGCAAAAACGCTTGATTTAGAGCCTGAAATACCATGTCTACCTATGGACTGAATTGAACCAGTATAACACATTAAATCTGCTAGAATCAGTAAGTGCCTTAGATCAACGTCTAATCCTTGTTGTTCAAGGACTTTTTGTGATTCAGTTATAATCATTTTGCGTGCAGCCTCTATGCCATATAATTTTTCTATTTCATGGATATGATTTGACACTGTTCTTGTTGTATCCACTCCATCAATTTGAATTACACCTTGCATGTTTGTACCCTCAGTCTTAATAACCCATTCTTCATTATTGTCTGAAGGTGTTAATAAACCTCTTTTCACTCCTCTTATTCCTTTCACAACTTTTTTTAGGATTTTTTCTCTTAGTTTCTGTAAACTCTGAAGATCTTCAATTCCAGGATCAATAATAATCGTATTTCCTTCTTGCTTAATTGTACCTTTCTTCTTATATCTTTTTAAGATTTCAGGGATTTGTTCAATATCTATCCCTTTCTTTTCACAGATTTCAGTAATAAGATTAATGTGAATTTCCCAATTTACAAAATCAAGATCTACATCATGCGTTATTTGTTCAATTCTGATTTGTTCTATACGATTATGAACTTTGATAGCCTCTTCTTCTGTTTTATTATAAGGTTCCTCTAAGTAAATAGTCATTTGTGGGGTCGATGGAAAACGCCGAGCATCTACAATCTCAATCAAACGTGGAAGACCTTGAGTAACTGAGAACTCCTCTACACCTGCATAGTGGAAAGTTCGAAGAGTCATTTGAGTTCCCGGTTCACCAATTGATTGAGCTGCCACTGTTCCACATGGTTCATTTGCTTCCATTAATGAGTTATTATAATTAATAAATACTTTATTCAAAAGGTATTCCAACTGTTCTTCTTCTAAATCTACATCTTTTACTTTTTCTCGAATTTTCTCAATTAAATCTTCTGGGATACCATCATTAAGAAGAACATTTAAACGTTCGTTTAAAATTTTAGCTGTTACTTTTGTCATATTAATCTACCCCATTTTTTCTTTTTTCCATTCAATATATCCTTTAGTTTCCTTCCCACGCCATACAGATTTTTTACCTGTTTCCTCCTCATATTGCTTCTGGAGAGCTTCTTCATCATGAATTTGTACTTTCTTAGGTTTTTCCTTAGGAGCTATCTCTTTTGGTTTCTTCTTAGCAACTTCTTCTCTTATTCTTTCTTTTTTCTTTTCAGGAGCTTTTTTAATTTCGGTACGAATCTTTTCGACATCAAGAGCTTTTGCTTTAAGGAGCAAAACGTCTAAGTTCACTGCATCCCCATGATCCGTATGCATGACATCCACGCCATCGTCGCCAAAAGCGAACTGGATTATATTTTTATCAGAATTCCTTACTGTTCCGTCATTTTCAATTACCATATCCTGTAAAGCATTTACAAGCCTTCTTTGCATATATCCAGATGTGCTTGTACGTACTGCTGTATCAACAAGACCTTCTCTTCCACCCATTGCGTGAAAGAAAAATTCTTCTGGTTTTAATCCATTACGATATGATGATGAAACAAATCCTCTCGATTTAGGGCTAAGATCATTAACCTTAAAATGTGGAAGTGTTCTAAGGCTATATCCACGATTAATTCTTTCTCCTCTAATTGCTTGTTGTCCAACGACAGCAGACATTTGACCTAGATTTAAAATATTACCTCGAGCACCGGATTTTGTCATGATAACTGAATGAGCTTCATCCCCAATATATTCTGCTGCAAGTTCTTCGGCTTCTTTACGGGCTTCAGCCAATACTTGTCGAATTCGTAATTCTAAAGTTTCTCTCATAGAACGTCCAGGAGCTCTTTTCAATATTTTAGTATCATTTTCATTAAAAGCTTTTATTAATTTTTCAGATTCTTCATTGGCTTCTTTTAATATCTTTTGAATATCTTCAAAAGCTTTACCTTTGACGTAAACTTCATCTAATCCCATAGTCATTCCATTTTGACGAATAACATGTAATAACATTTTTGTTGCGCTGTCTAAAAATTGCCTTCCTCGAGCATTGCCATGATCCTTAATAATACGTTGTAAAATGCTATTTGATTGCATAGCACCAAATGAATTCTCATCAATGGTGCCAGTTATTAAATGACCATTTTTAATTTCGACGTATGCATCATATGGACAATCCTCTTCTTCGCATACATCACATTTCTTACAGAATTTCGATCTTACCCTTATATTTAAATCATCAGGAAATAAAGTACTAAAAATTTGTTTTCCCGAATACATAATTTTAGGATCAGTAACTACTGGTTCTAATTGATCTAAACTAAAATCAGGATTATTTTCAAAAATATCTCCGATATATAATAATTTTAATGCACTTTTTTTATCATATAATGCGTCTTTACTCGTAAATTGGAAAACACTTGAAACAAAATCTTGAATCCCTCCTAATATTGGTCCTCCAAATCGGGGTGATAATATATGTTCTTGAACCTTAAGTAATAATTCTGCCTCTGTTCGAGCTTCTTCACTTTGAGGAACATGTAAATTCATTTCATCCCCATCAAAATCTGCGTTATAGGGAGGACATACCGTTAAATTTAACCGAAAAGTTTTACCATCCATAATTCTAACTTCATGAGCCATTATCGACATCCTATGTAGTGAAGGTTGGCGATTAAATAAAACTAAGTCTCCATCACTTAAATGACGTTCAACCGTAAATCCCGGTGCTAACATATCAGCAATAATCTTTCGATTTTTTACATAACGAAGATCAATTCTTCTGCGATCATTTCGTATTATGTAATTAGCACCTGGATGCCTATAAGGACCATTTAAAACCATTTGTTTCATTTCTTCTATATTCCAATCATTAACATTAGTTGGAATAGTTAAGATTTTAGCAATTTCTATGGGTACTCCTACTTCATTAATGCTAATATACGGGTTTGGAGATATTACACTTCTAGCTGAAAAATCAACCCTTTTACCACTTAAATTACTTCTAAATCTTCCTTCTTTTCCTTTTAATCTTTGAGTAAGGGTTCTAAGTGCACGACCAGAACGATGTCTGGCTGGAGGGATACCAGAGACTTGATTATCAAAATAAGTAGTAATATGATATTGTAATAATTCCCATAAATCTTCAACAATTAAATGAGGTGCTCCTGCATCAATATTTTCTCTTAATCGTTGATTAATTCGAATAACATCTACTAATTTATGGGTTAAATCATCCTCAGACCGAATACCACTGTCCAGTGTAATTGATGGTCGTGCACATACAGGAGGTATAGGTAATACAGTAAATATCACCCATTCAAGTCGTGCATTTTCAGGAGAAATACCCAAAGTTCTAAGATCGATATCATTCATCTTCTTTAATCGTTCTAAAATCTCAATAGGTGTTATTCGTCGGGACCCCTTCCCTTCTTCTTCCTCATAAAACGTTGTAGGTTTTTCTATTATAATTTTTTTCTTTTTAGCTCCACAATAAGGACAAACTTTGCTTTTTCGAGCACGTTTGAATACAAGTTTGGCAGCATCTTCATCTCCTTCAAAAAATAATTTTCGATGCTTGATTTGCTCTTGTCTAAATCTCTCTTTTTCTTCTTCAGTAAGCATTAACCTTGAGCATTCGGGACAAATTGATCTTAAGACTTTTAATACTTTCTTTGCATAACCTACATGAATAACTGGACGGGCAAGCTCAATATGTCCAAAATGACCCATGCAATTACTCACAAGATTCCCACAAGTCTGACAACGTTGTCCTGGCTCAATTGTACCTAACCTTTGGTCCATTAAACCACTTGGGATTGGCAAACCATCTTCATCATATGTATCGGCAGTGATGATTCTTGCTGCAGACATTTTTCTAATCTCATCTGGACTGAGCAAACCGAATTTAATCTTCTCAATCATCTTAGTTCTAGAAAAAGTATAACTCATAGGAGAAAACATCCTCTATTTTGGTTTTGAAATAATAATGATATTCTTAAAAAATAAGTATATGAGCCTTCCACTGTATAATAAGGAATACACCAAATATTAAAAATTTTACGTTTTTAGACCAATTTTTCCATATACAGTATGTAAAAATAGCTTACTCGTCAAAATATCCTTCTTATAATTGTTAAATTGAATGCTGAATTTAGTAATTTAATATGGAAAAAAATTGGTTTTTCAAAAGCAAGTTAGTAATTTTTGTGATTCAGATTGTTATTTTAAGCTTACTTATTTATAGTTTTAATTATAAATTTGAAATTAATTTTGATATAGGTATTTCAAAGGAGCATAAAAAGATAATACAATTTTTAGCTAATTATATAATGTTTGATAATGTGTATAATTTATACTTTATCTACTCAATTTGGATAATAGTATCATTAATTCCGATTTTAATGTTTAATAATTTTAAAAAGGCTTATTCTATGAATTTAATAACTTTTTTCTTTCCTAACTTTTTTTTCTATGTGTTTTTGCGGAATCACTATGAAACATATTTTGATGCAAATTTTCTAAATTTATTTGTAAAAACGCTTATCTTGGGTATTTTTATTATAGTAATATCCATTGGTTTATCTTTAATTTTAAAAACTCTCATAAAACCTAAAGCCGTGGCTCAATATGAAGATTTACAGCTAATTGTAAGCAAATGTAAATCTAAATGTCCAAATTGCGGAACTGAGTTTAACTCAAATCCTCAATTCTGTTACAATTGTAATACTAAATTAATAATGAATACGGAGGATTATGTTGAAAATACAAAACTATGATGATTCTTTAGAATTAATCTTTAATCCTAAAACTGTTGCTGTTTATGAAGCAAAAGAAAAAATTTCTTATTATGTGAAAGGATTCAAGAGACAAGGTTTCAATTTTGAGAATTTGTTTTTAATTTCCCCTACTCTAGAAATGTTAGCAGGTGTAAAATGCTATGAGTCATTGGATCTTATCCCAACTGACACAATCGATCTTCTAATTTTATCAGTAAGAAGGGAATTTCTTATTAAATCATTGCAAGAGATTCTCTCAAAGAAAAAAGTAAAGTTCATTCATATCTTTACGGCAGGCACAGGAGAAGCTGATGAATTAGGAGTGAAAATCGAAAAGCAATTACAACAGCTTCTAAATCAACATCCTAATACTCGAGCAATTGGACCCAATTGTATGGGTTTGTATAGTCCACGTGGAAAAATAGCTTATTATCCCTCTTTTCCTGTAGAGAAGGGCAATATTGGTTTAATTTTTCAATCGGGAGATTTACATTCAAAATTGATTAAATTTGGTTCACGAAAATATAATCTCAGATTTTCAATGGGAGTAAGTATCGGAAATTGTATTGATATACAAATTTCTGAGTTTTTACAATATTTTAATAATGATGAAGAAACTGATTTGATTTGTGTTTATTTTGAAGGAATTTCACCATTACATGTCAATGAAGGAAAAAAATTATTAGACGTTTTAAAAAATTTGAATAAACCTGTATTATTTATGAGAGGCGGCAGGACAAAGAGAGGACAGACTGCAGTTTTAACACATACCGGTGCAATGGCAACTAAACGAAGCATATGGGATGCAATATTTAAACAGACAAATATTATTGAGGTACCTCCATCATTAGATGAATTACTTGCTTATGCTTATATTTTTTCAAATTATATAAAAGGATTTAAAAATCTCAATAAAAAAGTAATTTATCCAAAAAGTAAGAGAACTTTAATGATTCTTTGGTCTGGTGGTTTTGGAATTTTAGCTACAGATATTCTGACAGAAATGGGTTTAGAACTACCTTATTTTGAAGGTAATACTCTAGAAAAACTAAAAAGAATATATCCTATTACAATTGGAAGTTTATCTAATCCTCTTGATTTACCTTGGATAGAACATAAAAAAGTGTTTTTAGAAGTTAGTAAAGCAGCTATTGATGAAAATATTGATTTAATAATAGTGGAGACTGATGCTTGGGGAGATTGGGAAGGAGACTTTTTTAAAGCATATTATAACAATTTATTTGAATTAAAAGAGTATGTTGAATCTCTCAATAAGATATTCATCATTGTTCTACACCAATATCCTAGTAAATCCAGAAAAGTTTTTTATGAAATGCTGATAAGAGATAATTTTCTTGTTTATCCCACCGTAGAAGCAGCTGCTCAATCCTTTTTGAAATTATTTGAATATGGAAAAAAACTAAAAAAAAATCTAAAAACGCAAATCTAATTTATAATTTATACCTATACAGAATAATCCCACTAATAGGAGAGTTGATAATCTTGACACAAACGACTAAAAAATACAATTTAGACTTTTTATTTAAGCCTAGAAATGTTGCGATATTCGAAGCAAAAGAAAAATTATCTTATTTTGTAGAGGGATTCAAATCCCAAGGATTTAATCTAAATAACCTTTATCTTATAACACATTTGGAAGAAAGTCTATTTGGTATTAAATGTTATAGAAGCATTGAAGAAATTCCTGCTGATACAATAGATCTCTTAATAATTGCTGTGAAAAGAGATGACCTTGTACAATCCTTACAAGAAATTTTAGCTAAGAAAAAGATTAATTTTATCCACCTATTTACGGCAGGTACAGGAGAATTTGATGAAATTGGTATAAAAATTGAAAAACAAATTAAAGAAATTCTAGATAAAAATTCCAATACTCGAGCAATAGGTCCTAACTGTATGGGAGTTTATTGCCCAAGTGGACATAATGCTTACATTCCACTCTTCCCTACAGAAAACGGAAATATAGGGTTAATATATCATTCTGGTGATTTACTTACAAGGACAATTATGTATGGGAATAGTAGGTATCATCTCACCTTCTCTAAAGGAGTCAGTGTTGGGAATTGTGTGAATTTACATATTACTGACTTTTTAGAATATTTCAAAAATGATGACGAAACACATATAATTTCTATATATTTTGAAGGATTCTCACAATATTTCAATTTAGAGGGTAAAAAATTATTTACCAAATTAAAAGCTATAAAAAAACCTGTATTGTTTTTAAGAGGTGGTATGACCAAGCGAGGACAAACTGCGGTTTTAACACATACAGGCTCTTTAGGCACAGATGAAAAAATATGGGATGCAATTTATAAACAAACTCCCCTGATTAAGGTGGGAAGTTCTTTAGATGAAATGGTTGACTTTCTTTACATTTTCCATAGTTTTTTCAAAAGATATCATGATTTACCATTTATTAAACAAATTGAATTTTATCCCAAATCTAAAAACGCATTGGTTATTTTATGGTCAGGAGGTCTTGGAATCATCGATACAGATACCTTAACAAAATTAGGAATTAGTTTGCCTTTATTTCAAGGTAAAACAAAAGAAAAATTAACAGAAGTTTATCCAATTAAAGTGGGTTCTCTTTCTAATCCTTTAGATTTGCCTTGGGTTTCTCGAAGTGAGAAATATATTGAAGTTTGTAAGACAGCAATTACAGAAAACATAGATCTGGTTATAATGCATACTAATGCATGGGGAATGCGTGATAAAGAACGCTTTCAAAGCTACTACAACAATTTAAAAAAAATTAAAAAATATATAGATTCATTGAATAAGTTTTTAATCATGATTTTAGCAGAAACACCTCACAAAATTAGAAACGAATATTATGAATTGCTTATTAAAGATGGTTTCATTGTATATCCTGATCTTAGAAGAGCAGCAAAAGCATTCCTAGCTTTATATGATTATAGTGAAAAGATAAGAAGGATAATATAGAACTATTTTCAATAATTTATTGCTTTTTGATGATATAATCTAACATTCCAGCTAGATAAGAGCCTTCATTAATAAAAACTCGTCTCTTCTCTTTATAAATAATTTTATAATTCTTGAAAAACACATCTGCTTCATTGTCTTTATAGAAACAATGTAATACCTCTTCGTCATCGTATTTTTTTACAAATTCTCCAGGTCTTACTTCTTCACCATCTCCATAAAAAGAATCTTCGACAGAAAGCAGATTTACAAATAGAAGTCCATTCTTTTTCAATACACGGAACATTTCGTCGAAAGCGATTTTAGTTTCCTCTTTAGTTAAGTGAAAGATTGTATTATAAGTATATGTAAAACCAAATGAATTGGAATCAAATTCTATATTTCGCATATCTCCCTTTTTAATATTTAACTTAATATTTTTATTTTGACAAAATTCATCTGCCATTTCTATTCTTTCCTCGGAAATCTCAATACCATAAGTTTGATATCCATAATAGTAAAATAAGGCTAATTTTGGGAATTGACCCCCCGCTCCACAATCAAGAATTGTTTTCTCTATTGAACTATCATTAGCAAATTTAAGAAAATTATACAAACATGCTGGAAATATATCGCTTGCTATAAAAAACCACCTTTTTCTCAATTGAACATAATAATTAATAAATTGATTATAATATTGCTCAAAAAGTTTTAGTTCTTCTTCAAATTTTTTTAATTTAGCAACTTCCTCCGGAGTAGGCGGTCCTTCTTCGTAAATGAATCTCTTTCATGAAAAATCTCTACCATTGTGTAAATCACTTCAGGTATTAATAAGAATAAGATTTGAATAAACTAGATTTGTTTATAAGAGTTTATCATAATCTAATTTATTTGTTTCTAATACTTTAATAACAAGTTCTTTAAAAATTTTTTGAACATTAAAATTATCTTTTGAAGATGTTTTAAAAAACGCCCCTTCATCATGCCTTTCCATAAATCTTTTAATAACTAAATCATCAATCTTAGTCTTCTCATCAGCTATTTTCACAAGGTCGTTTTTTGTACCAATAAAAATTCTTGGAGTTTTACCATGATTATAATCACCTAATCTCTCGTACCACCAGTCTAATCTCAATAACGTCTGAAGATCTACCAAATCAAATACCATAAATATTCCATTAGCACCATTAATATAGTAAGGAAAGAACTTTTTAAACTGTTCGCGACCGCCAAAATCCCAAATGCTTAGTCGAATAAAAGTATCTTCTCCATCAACAATAGCAGGAAGATTATACGTATAAAAATCTATCCCAATCGTTTCTCTTGTATTTGCATCAAAAGTATCAAAACACAATCTCCTTGCAAGGCAAGTTTTTCCTACTCGTTCTTGCCCGAGTATGCAAATTTTAAAAAGGAACGCGCATTTTGAACCCTTTATCTCTTATCTCCTCCAATGAGAATTAGTATTGATATACCCTTCTTTATTTTTTTTTAACTTTATTTTTTAAAAAAAAATTATTAACTTACAATATAATTGGAAACTATTAAAACTTTTAATGAAATTAACAATTTTAAACTTTATACTAAAAATTTAGAAAGATTGAAATCACCTTGAATCAAAAAGAGCTATTTCCAGATTATCAACCTAAGAAAACCCCCGATACTGTTTTTGATTATTTAAGATATCCAAAATCGAATATATTCAAGATCCTTGATGAGATTAATGTACCAAATCTTGAAAAATTAAAAATAATTTTATCTTATTTTAAGAGATATAAAATTGAAGCTAAAAAAAATCCTGGAGGTTTTCAAAAAGGAAATATCGCGATTGGAGCCGATTTAGATCAATATTACCCTTCAGAAGAAGAAATTCTTGTCTCAGAGTTAGGAAAAATGTTAAAGAATATTGTGGAATCGAATCCAAAAAGAGAACTTGAAAAAGTAAAATTAAGAGAAGGGATAAAGACTCAAAAAATCAAATTTTCTGAAATTATCTTTCGACATGTAGATGTAATGGGGTCAGGTAGATATTTCTATGCTGATAAATTAGAAGATATTATCCAGTTTGAATTGTAAATAATGTAATTGCACTCAAAGAATTGAAATTTACAATGAAAAATAAATACTCAATATGTCGAGCATCATTTAATGATATTCAACCCATCCAAGAAGTTTTATTAGCTGCATTTGAGGAATACCGTGAATTCTATACTCCAGAAGCTTTTACTGATACAATATTATCCAATGATGAAACAGCTAAGGAGCGTCTAAAACAAATGAAGGTGTATGTAGCAATTGATTATGATGGAAACATAATTGGAACTATTGGATGGCAGAAATTAGACATAGAAGAAGGTCATATACGAGGGATGGCAGTACATCCAAAAAAACAGGGGAGGAATAGCCCAGCAACTTCTCTATTACAGTATGTAGAAGATGAGGCGCGTTCTGAAGGATGCAAAATTATGACTTTAGACACAACTGATATTCTGCAAAGAGCTCAAAAATTCTATAGTAAAAATGGATATAAAAAAACAGGTAAGACAACAAAATGGTTAGGACATATAATAATTGAATTTGCAAAGCAATTAATATAACATCTGCAATTCACAAAATCAGTTCTTTTATATACCTTATTTGCTCTAGTAAAGTAGAAGGGGTGATATTATAATGAAAAAGAACGCAAAAGTAAGTCTATTTGTAATTCTCTTTGGATTAAGTATTTTAATAATCGGGATATTATTGGTGTTCATAGCAATAACTTGGTGGGATATAATATTCATAGAAGTACTCTTTGGATTGATATATATTTTAACCTCTATTGTATTGATATCTACTGGAATTTATTT
>JBHLKV010000009.1:0-35510 GCA_048886305.1 Candidatus Hodarchaeota archaeon | reverse complement strand
TATTGATGGAGAGTGAATTAGTAAGGAAGGAGGATGGAGAATATAAAATTACCCAAGAAGGGAAAGTGGAATATTCTAATATGCTAAGATTTTATGATTTAGACAGGCAATCGATTCTAAAGGAAGAGACCAAAAGGATTGAGGAGATAACTAAAAAAACTATTGGATTTTTTGAGAAATTTGATATTGAGAATGATTATATCAAGTTTCGATTTCTAAACAATGTTTTAAAGTTAGATTATACTAGGGTTAAAGATTTATTAACAAAAGAAGAATTTGATAAAATTTTGTTATATCTATCGCTTAATCATCCCAATCAATATCCTCATTCTATTTCATTTAAAGAGTTTTCTAATGAGTACAATATAAAACAGTCAACACTTAACTTTTTTGTAGATAAGATTGTAGAAGAAGATTTTTACCCTATAAAGTACTTCAAACTTGCAGAGGAGCCAGACAAAATTTATTATTTTCAGGCGAATGAGAAATTAGAAAAAGTACTTCGTGCGATAACAGAAGATCATATTACTCAATTTACATATTTAAACAAATTATACAATAAGCTTATAAATGGAACTCCCTCAATAGATATGGATTCTACCGTAGAAGCTATATTAATTGAAATTTGTGAAAATATCTTTAACAAAGGTTTGAAAGAGGCGTTAAAGAATTTTTTGCCAGATTATATAAATTATCTGGCATATAAAGTAGAAACTGAAAGAGATTTATTGGATACCTTTGACAAATTAGAAGGAGTTGCCTGGAGATATATTCCTGAACTTATAGCTTATAGCTCTAAAGATATTTCATTTGACCCACCTGATTACAAGTATCACATTGACCCTAATATCTTAAAGGTCTTAAACCTCTTTTCTTTACCTGATATTGAAAAGATTTATGAGGGTGCTAAAGCTTTAATGAAAAACAAGAAACAAGAGAACGCTTTAGAAAAAATAAATAGTAATATTGAGCGGGATCCGGAAAACTTAGATTTCTATTTTTTAAAAGCCATTATCCTAAGTTTATTAAACAGACATCAAGATGCCATAAATCTTTTAAAAGAAGAGGTGAAAGAGAATATTGACGACCAAGATGAGCATTCTTTTATTTCTTATAATTTTGTATTGATTTTCTGTTATTTAACATTTGGTAACTTCAAAAAAGCATTAAAATTCAGTGATAGAATACGAAATGGTTTTCCCGAGCACTCAGCATCTTATATAACTAGGGCGTTAGTGTTTGGTTATAAAGTTATTTATGAGTTAGATCTTGAAGAATCTAAAAGTGATGAAGTCTTAGTTGATATTGATAAGGCTATTGATTCAGATCCTAAAAAAACAAATAAAGCCAAGTATTATCAATTGAAATCTCTAGTTTTAAAACAATTAAAGGAATTTGATGAAGCTCTCGAAGCGATTAATACCGCTATTGATTTAGATCCTAAAGATATTAAATTATATTTCCAGAAATATAAGATTTTGCATTACAGTGAAAATATTGATGAAGCTTTAGAGTTTATAGAAATTGCAATTAAAAATTTCCCAGAATATGAAATAGAGCTTTTAGCAAGTAAAGCATTTCTTTACAAAAACACGAAGAATTTTGATGAGGCATTAAAAATTATTGATGATTTGAGAGAGAAATATCCTGATGATCTTGAAATCCTTAATAAAAAAATCTATTTCCATTTATACAAAGGTGATAAAGAAGGAGCAATAGAAGCAGGCAAGTTATTAACAGAGTTAGACCCTAATGATGGTAATTATCATGATTCATACGCAGAAATTTTAACTGAATTTGGGGAATATGAGCTTGCAATTGAAGAAATTACAAAAGCATTAGAACTTGAACCGTATGGTTGGTTTTCTTATAATACATATCTCAATTTAGCTAAATGCTATAAAGCACTTGGTAAATATGATTTAGCAATAGAAAGTATTGAAAAAGGAAAAGTAGCTAGCCACACCTGTTACTGTGATATTGAAATGAGAAAGAAAATCGAAAAAGACGCAAAAAAACTTTATGCTGAGATTAAGGAATTAAAATCTAAGTAGAAATTTTTTACTTCCTTTAATTAAAACTTTTTTTTTTACTCTCAACTATTATTGAAATTTATTTAATTAAAATAATATTCTGGAATGGATAAAAATTGAAAACTATTTTATGTTTTATTTATGATGGGTTTGCAGATTTTGAAACAGTTCTTGTCTGTTCATACATAAATGAAGTTGAAGATTATAGGATGGTTTATATTGCTTATGATAAATCACCAGTTATAAGTGCTGGAGGTTTGAAAATCATACCGGATAAAACTGTGTCTGAAATCTCTCTAACAAACGAAATTGCTGGAATAATAATACCTGGAGGAGGTACAAGGATATTAAAACCAGAACTTGAATATTTAGTCAAGAAATTAAACAATGAAAAAAAATTAATCGCAGCAATCTGTGCGGGACCTGAATTTTTGGCAAAGATGGGCATTCTAAAAGGAATAAAATATACTACTTCAAAAGAATCTAAACAATATGAAGAAGAAAAGGAAATTGATCCTTTTCCAAGGGATACCTATATTGATGCTAGGGTGATTCAAGACGGAAATATCATTACAGCCAAAGGTTTTGCTTTTACGGATTTTGCTCTTGAAATATGGGATTGGCTTAATTTATACGAATATGAAACTGAGAAAGAAGAATGCAAAAACCAATTTTCTCCAAAATAATGTTTAGACTATATATAAATTAAATGATTAACATTCTTCTCCATCGTTTTTGAGAAAACGAGAACAGGTATCATCTAATTTTTTAATAATATGATTTCGGTCTTTCCAAGAAATCCATGTATTCCCGGATTTTTCAAAATAAAATCCATCATATTCTCCTTTCATCTTTGCCAAAGTTTTTTTAATAAAACTCCAAGAAAAACCGGTATTTTCAACTATTTCTGCAATCGCAATAGGATGGTTTATTTCAAGATTATTATTAAAATAATCGATTATTTTTTCTAAACCAGTTTTAGGTGACGAATTTGTATCAGTCATTTTATGTAAGTATATATAAGAATTGAAGAAATTAAATTTCTTTTGTTATTAAAAAAATGAAAAAATTATAAATTCCATTAACACTATTCTGGAGTTTCACCTTCTTTATGAGCAAAAATCGAATGAATCCCAAATAGTAAAGTAAATAAAATAAAGATAACAAGTAAGAAAATTTGTAATCTAATAACTTCTTCAGTGCTTACTAACATTCCCTCAAATCCAGGTAGTTTAATTACCTGAGTTATTAATTTCATTAGGACGACAAAAATAGAAATTGTATCTGCTCTGATGATTTTAAATTTATTCTTGAGATAATCAACTTTATCGAAAATTGACCCTATAATATAAAGAAAAAGTCCTAAATCAATCAAGAAGAAATACCAAGTTGTAGTTGCAGCATCTGGAAAGATAAATTCAGCAATAAGATCCACGATAATATAGAGAATATAGAAAAATGTTAATAGAAAAAATAGAGTAATATACGCTGAAAATTTTTTTACAGAAATTAATCGTACTAATACAAAACATATCAAAATTAGGTCTACCCAAAACATAATCCTAAAGACATTTGCACTAAATCTAACAACTCTAACATTAAACTTGGCCAAAATCCTCCAGACAAATAATAGAACTAAAAAAGTTAATAGACCAAAAATTATAAATTCTAAAGCACGAGTGATTTTGTTAAATTCTTTTTTATAAAGATAATCATCAACTTTAGTTGACGAGTCCATACATAATTTGAATGCAAAGAAGGCAGTTAATAATTGATTTGCTACTAAACAAAATCTATAAAAGGGCCCCAGAATACCCCTAAAAATTATTAATATCGGTAAAGAAACAATAAAAATAATTATTACAATAATGAAATTTAATTCATCAATTGGTTTGAATAGGGAAATTATTAATAAGAAAAAAACAAATCCCGCCAAAATAGCAATAAATATTGCTACGATCCGGTTATACCCTTCATATGGAATAAATAGATATCCAAATAAAATCAAAAACCAGGAGATAATAAAAGCAATTAATATTATCGCATAAATAGGTTTTTTAAATAAATCCTTTAACCCAGTTAAAAATGACATATAATAATTTCCCTTCTATAGTTTTTTTTATTTTATATTAAATTCAATATAAGGTTTGTGTATGATAATTATTAATAAGGTGTATTAAATTTACTTGTGAAGTGCTTTATTTTAATTATAATTAAATATAAATACAATTTCCCGTTTAATTATTCTAATAAAATTTATCTATAGAATCAGCAAATTTTGAGCAATTCATTTACTCTAAAAAAGATAAATCACGATTTTAAGAATAAAAAGCTAACTCTAGAAGGAACAACCTCTCTCTTGGCTTCTTTAATTGAAGGAAGTGACAATCCCAATTTTCGAGCAGAGTGTATAAAAGAGTTTGGAAGAATTGTTCCTAAAGATAATTCTACTTTTAAAATTCTTGAAAATTGTTTAATTTCAGATGAAAGTCCACATGTAAGAAGTACCGCTGCTGAAATTTTGTTTCTTAAATTTCCGAAATTGAGCCTAATTCCATTAAAATTCATTCTGCATAACGATAAGTCCATTTTAGTATTGAAATCATTTTTAGATTTTTTAGAAACTCAGGATAATCAATATTCTAATGAATTGAAAAGAGAATTAACACTTAATCTTGTAAAAATTTATAATGTTGTTCATAAGGAATCAAAATTTCTATTAGAAATTGAGAGTATGATAAACATTGATAGAAACATTGGTTTCTATAAGTTTGTGAAAAAAAAGGGTCATGTTTTGGCTCTTGATCTTGCAGGTCAGAAATTAGGGGCGATCCCAGAGTCAATTGGGTCACTCTCCCATTTGGAAAATTTAAATTTATGGAATAATAATTTAACATCTTTACCAGAATCAATTGAATCTTTGATTAAACTCAAATCATTATATTTAGATTGGAATAATTTTTCAATTCTTCCAGAAATAAAATGGGAAAGACTAAAAGCACTCGAAAAACTTAATCTTAATAATAATGTTATGATAAATAATGTTCCTGATTCCTTATTTAGGCTGGCTAAGCGAAACTTTTCAAAAAAATATGTTAAAGAAGGAACGATCACCACAGACGCTTCAGTCTTAGGACTATTAGAGTTCTTTACAGGAATGAAATTAAAAAAAACAAAACTAGACGATCAGATCTATACCCATTATGCATGTAATTATAAGATTAATGAAACAGGCCATATAATTGGGATTTATTTGTATGGATACCCCATTTTTCAAACATGCATTTTTCCAAAGCAAATATGCTACTTAGAATTTTTAGAAGAATTAATATTAAGAGATCAAAACATAAAACAAATTCCAGATGTTATTTATGAACTTAAATCGTTAAAAAGATTAGATTTAATGAAAAATCAAATTAAAATTATACCTAAATCTATGAAAAAATTAGATAATCTAGAGACTTTTGATATAAGTGAAAATGACATTCGAAGAATCCCAGAATTCTTAAAGGAGAACAATATCGATTTATGGATATAAGAATCAAATTCTTCTGATAATTTATTTAAGGAATTTAATTAAATTACCATCATATTCAATTTTAATACGATTCTTCTCAAAAAACGATTTTACAGAAGGTTCTATTATTGGTAAATTATCTGATTCATCTTGTTGTATTAATTCATTGCTAATTAATTCAGAAAGGTACTTTCTCTCAACTTCCATTTCATCTACCTGCTTTTCTTTCATTAAATAAGATATTTTATTTATAGCTTTTTCAGATAAAATTTGTTGAGTCAGTATAGGAATAATTTTTTCGCATGTTGTTCTGCATTCTAAAAATACTAGACCTAATTTAACATCTATAGTTGTAGACACTGCAAGAACTGCCCTTGGACCTGCTTGCATATATATTAAGTAGCCATCCGTAGCTTTAAGATATAATTGATCAAAATCTCCTTTCTCCATTTCAACAACAGTCATTTCTGCTAATGATAGAAGAGCAGAAGTCATTGCTGATATTTTCACATCATCTATTTCTGGGGGGAGTACTGAAGCAATGGGCATACCTTCATTTGTTATGATTGCTACAGCTTGTATTTCTGGAATTGAATATTTAAGTTTTTTTAGAAGTTCCTCATAATCAAATAAATTAGAACCCATCGAAATACAAGAAAAATGATAATTTTATAGAGTTAATGCTTTAATAATAGTTAAATATTTATTTAATTTTTAAGGTTTAGGTTAATTATTAAAATCTATTTTCTCATATTAATAAAACCACCTGATTTCATTAAATCACTTGGTTTAAGATAATTTATTCCACTTTTTTTAACAAAATCTTCTAACAATTTTGTCCATTTCTGATAATTATTCTTTCCTGGACCAAATGGTCCTGGCATATCCATACCTGCGAGCATGGTATCATCTATGACTTTATAACCGCTAACAATACCTTCCTCTAAAAGTCTACAACCCTCATTTAATTGTATTGCATAAAATAATTCTGAGTTGAAGATGTTTGCTTTTTCATTGTTAGTAATAATATGTTTACCTTCTTTCCACTCATAGAGTCCTTTTCCTGTTTTTTTTCCTAATTTTCCCTCTTTTAATAAAGTTTTAAGAGTTTTTCCTGGAGCAAAATCAGGGGATAATTCTTTAGCGAAATAATTACGAGTATCACATATTACATCAATACCGAAATAATCCCATTTTGCAAATGGTCCTATACCCGGATAAGCAATAACATCATTATCAATAGTTTCTATTGGAATGCCTTTTTCCATCGCCATGTCAAGAAGCCAATTTTGATATAAACTAGTACTTATAGTTAATCTATTAACAATGAAGCCAGGACTTTCTTTTTCAATTTTTGCGATATATCTTTTACCTTTTAACGCGGGAAATTTCTCGCCAATAGCAATACTAATATTAAATGTTTCTTTGGATGTTTTAGCCCCCTTAATAACTTCAATTAACCTAAGAACTACAATAGGGGTGAAAAAATGCATACCAATAACCTTATCTGCTCTTCCAGAAGTCTCTGCTATCTTTGTTATGCTCATTGTTGAGGTATTTGTTGCTAGAATAGCATGTTTAGGAGCAAATTTCCCTAATTTTTTAAAAACTTCTTGTTTGAGCTCCATATTTTCTGGTACAGATTCAATCACGAAATCAGCATTCTCAACAGTTTTTTCTATGTCCCTATTAAGAACGAGATTTTCCATTAATAACTCTGGACTAACTCCCTCATCAAGAATACCTTTAGATTTAAGTTTATTTAAACCATTTTCAATAAAATTTTTTGCTTTAGTAATTGTTTCGATTGATCTACTATATAAAAAGACCTTTTCAAAACCCGCCATAAGTGCAACCTGAGCAATCTCGCGACCCATTGTTCCAGCTCCAACTACTGCGATTTTCTTGATGAAACTAATATCGGTCATAATATTCAACAATTTTTCTTATCTATATTATTTTTTGAATTTTGTTATTTAATAAATTAATATGAATTAAACTATAAAGTTTTAAATTCATAATATTGAGAAAAAATACCAAGATATTAACATCATTCCAATACCAAGAAAGATAGAAATAGGCAAACCAGGTAATATTTTATTTCGTTTTAGTCCAGTAATGGTTATTCCTGTTCCAATTAGTATTGCAATAGCAGTAAAGAGCATAATGAAAATATTATTTGTCTGTACAAGTGCACTTGATGTAAGCATACTATAGAATGCTAAATCACCTATTCCTATTTCTAATTTAGAAGTATCGTAGATGAGTTCCCCACTTTTAATTTTCTCTTTTTGTTCTTCTTGTGGTAAATGTTCTAGATCTTCAGAATTAGAAGCCAAATCAATCATTTGTTTAATTGGTCCCTTTTTGGACAGTACAGCATATATATCCCAACAAGAAATGCCAATTAAAATAGCTAAGGTAGTCCATAGTGGCATTAATACCCCCATTGAAGCGCCTATTAATAAACCAATATATAAGACTATAAAATTTTTAGTATTAATAGAGACAGAAGTAAAATATCTATGGAGCATAATTATCGTAAAGAAAGCTGACAAAAATATAAGCTCATAATAAAATAGATAGAACAATACTGGAGATTTATAAAAAATGAGAAATATGATAATCTGTCCAAAAAACCAAGTTTGAAAAAATCCGATTAGACTAAAGCTTATCCCAAATATGAATCTTAAAATATCAATACCTTTTCGTTTTACAAAATAAATTATTACAAATGCAGATACTACTGCTAAACCTGTATATATTAGACCATTTAACAGACCACCGAGAGCTCCAAATTCACTTTCAGAAAAATAACCTCCTTCTACCTGAACTCCCGCTTCAACATATGTTAAATATGCTAATAATCCAGCAATAAATACTACAATAATTATTGGAATGGAATATAAATTTCTTCTAATTCGATACGTCGGAAAAAAGTGAGGAATAAAATCTTTTTCAATAACATCTTTTTCTGAAGTGTTATCTTCTATCGTTATAATTTTCTCTTCATTTACTTTTGAATTCTTTGAATTCTCTGAGTTCTCTGACATAATTTAAGCAAAACTTTTATATTTTAATTTTAAATATCTTTAATAATATAAATACCTATAGATAATAAATTAAACTCTTGTATGCTAATTTTTCATCTGAAAAAAAGAAAACTAGTAAGATAAAATGTATACCTATCTCCTAAGGTTTTTAACTCTTTAAATTATTATAAGAAATTATTTAATAGCATATTTCTTTATCTAACTCTAATAATGGTAAAATTTCGAAAATACGAAGAAAAATTATCTAAATATCTTCAGAGATTATCTGAAATAAAATTTAAAGACAAATTAAAAAGATTAGTGTATCGAATAGGAATTCATCATCAAGAGGAGTTTGAATTAATTGCAGAATCTCCAAAACAATTAAATTTTCCATGTCAAATAGGAGTATTATTTTGCGGAGATTTTAAGGATACATTATATGACACAATTAAAATGAATATAAATCTGATATTTGATTCTCTTTTTTATAATTTTAGAAATTTAGGTGACTACAGCTTTTCTAAAGAACTTTTCGAAAAAGGTGTAAAAAATGAATTTAAAATAACAAAAGAAAATAACGAAAGAATCGAACTTCATCCAACAAATAAATTTTATCAGGTTTTAATAAAAAAGCGTAAAGAAGAGGATATTGATATGATTCTTTTTATTACAAACCTACCTCTATATTCAAGTAGTGAAGAAAATATCTTATTTTTGTTTGGAGAAACTCATTTAAGGCATCTATGTTCTATAGTATCAACACTCACTTTAAAAGAGAAATTCTATAACAGGGAAGATAATCAAGATTTGTTTAATGAAAGAGTTATTAAAGAAACCATACATGAAATAGGGCATCTCATACTAGGTCCTAGCCATTGTGAAAATCATCTATGTGTCATGCACTTTTCAAATGATGTTGAAGAAATTGATAATAAATCAATTTATCTATGCGAAAAATGTAAAATAAAATTAGGTAAAATTCGTAATAGTTTTAACTTGAATTGACTTAGAAACTAACAATTGGTAAATCATTAACAAATTCTTTAACCAATTCTACACGATATTTTCTATCTTTTCTGTAATATCTTAATGGATACAATTCTTCTATTAAAAATTCATAAATCTTTATCCAAGTTTTAGCTACATTACTAATTCTATAACTTTCAGCAATTCTCTTAGCATTTTCACCAAACTCAGCTCTTAGATCATCATCTTTGAATAATTTCACCACTTTTTCTTTGAAATCTTCTAAATTATTTGCAAGATACCCTGTTTTACCATGTCTAATAACATTTGAAATTCCACATGCATTAGCCCCTACGCTTGGTGTTCCTTGAGCCATTGCTTCAATCAACACTAATCCTTCTGCTTCAACCCAAGACCATAGACAAGATAGATCGACAGTATTATAAAGTTTTAAAAGATCATTAAACGGAACTCTACCAGCATAGGATACAAATTCCCTATAATTCTTTTTCTTTATTAATTTTTTCACATGTTCACTTGAAGGACCATCACTTCCTACTAAAAGTAAATGAGAATTTGGTTCTTCTCTGTGAATCTTTTTGAATGTTTTAATAATACTGATTTGATGTTTTTCAGGAGATAATCTAGATGCATATAATAACACTTTTTTATCTCCTAGATTATATTGATCGCGAATACCGTTTTCCTTTAAATCATTAAAGTAAATATCATTTATCCCATTGGTTAAGCAAACGATTGGTTCTTTAAATCTTTGTTTTATGAGTAATTCCTTTTTAGATTTTGTTGGCACAACTACTAAATCATATTTATCTAATATATGTCTTTCATATCGCCACACCCAGTCCATTTTTGAAAGAAGTTTTCCTACTACAGGGATATATTGTGATGTATAAAATGATAATGGGGAATTATGTGTTCCTACCATTGGTATACCAAGATATTTAGCCCAATTAATTGCCATACTTCCAAATGTGGCATGAGTATGGATGTGAGCAATATCTAAATAATCTTTATTACAGAAAAAATACTTATGTATTGGAAAACTTAGTACAAAACCTGTTTTAGGACTAATTTTAGCTCCAAAAAAGTTATGAAGACGAAGATTTTTCGGTCCGTTTTTAGGTTTTTGAATTCCCGGTGCGAAAACATGAATATTATGATGAGTGTGCTTTGCCATCGCTTCAGCTAGATTTCGTACTGAAATCGCCGTTCCGTTAATTTGGCTATACATACTAGTGAAAAATCCGATATCCAGTTTATCTTTTACCATATAATTGCCTCGGCAGTTAAAAGTAGTTTAGAGGCGCTAATGAACTATTTGATCGATCAAAAATTATTAAAACAAATTCTACTAATATTTAATCAAAAGATTATTTAATTAATAAATCATTTCTTTTATTAAAAAATCGACGATTTTTTAATAAGACAAAAACGGAAAAAACTTAGAAGTAAAAGCAATTATTTATTTATTCCTATCGCATTTTTGATAATTCTATATTTAGATTATTTAATGACCATCAAAATTATAAATCTAAATATCTAATGTTTCAAAGATTTATAATATTATAATTTTTATTTTTTATTGATGAATTAAAATCATAACCTTTTTTTGTATTGTGAAATGAAACAAAATATGGACATGGAAGAAGAAAAAAGGATAATTGATGATATCTTAAAAAAGCGGAGATTATCGTATTCTATAGAGATTTTGGATGTTCAAGGTGATAAATATACGGTACGTAATAATTTTGGTTCTACAATTGTATATATTAAAAAGGGAGATAATTATTTTGTAGAACAAGATAAGGAATAAGAATGTTTTGAATATGTTATTTATTTTCAACTGAAAGAGAAATGTTATTTTTTTTTAGATAAGATTTTAAGATTGGATTTTTTTATTTAACTTAACTTATATGTAATTTTTTAATATCGATAAGTTGATTAAGAATTCGACGTAGAAAGACTATTTCGGACAGTACGGAAAGTAAATACATTGAAAAATTTCGAGCGGTAATTGATGACCATACATCTATTTCAATGTATAACAAAAAAAACCGTTCGGTTTGTGTAATTCGAAAAGACTTAGCAAAATCTTATGAAATTGAAGTTGATGCTTCAGAAGCTCCTATTTTAAATAAAATGTTAAATGATCCCGAGCCTTATGAGAGTTCTATGGCAGATCTAAAAATTTTGGAGACTGAAGTATTTCCAATTAACAAAGCTTTTAAAAATGTGTTTGGAACGGATAAAGAACTAAAATTAAATTCAATTAAACTAGCTATTGGAAGCAATAATAATGATTATGTTACGGTTGCTGAAAGTGATTTAATAAAATTTGATGTAAAACCTACTTTAAGTGGATTAGGGGACTTTATTAAGGAAAATAGTGAAAGTATACTAGGTTTTTTGGATAGTGAATATGTTAGTGAAGAGGGAAATGTAATATATTTGAATTGTGGAAAAAAGAATATATCAGACAATATTTATTCATTTAAACTCCTTATCCTTGCTTCTATGCAACAAAGAGGATTTTTTCTTCAACAGGAACATAAATATTATGGACTTCAACTTTACATTATTATAGAATCCAAAAAAGCTAATGACGACAAATTACTTGAGCTCTTAAAGGAACTTAATATTAATTGGGAATTAATATTTTTTAGAAGAAAATTAGCTATTTACGATTGGACAGAAAAAGAATGTGAACAGAACTCTGAAAATTTAAAAAGCTTTTTACGTGCTAAGTTTGAAACCTTAAATTATTTTGATATTAATAATATCATTCGAGTAGTAGCAAAAAATCAATTACCTTTTAAAGTTGCTGAAAAAATGGGCTCATTGCTATATAAAATGAAAAGTGAAAGAGCCTACCATCTACAAGATAGACAATTTCAAGAAACCCATTTTCAAGAAGATCAAATTCAGCAAGATGAGTATTCAATAACACTTAAGAAAGCTGAAATTGCTGCAGCTGCTAAAATTGCATGTGCATATTTAGGGATTCAGGATAAAATTGTGTTTGATAGTGATATTTCAGTAGCTGAAATTTTGAAATATCAAGAAGAACTTACTAATATCTAAGTATAAATTGGTTAAAGAAAAATAAAAAAAATAATTATTAGGCTTATTATTAATTAAATAAATCCATAGGATTGTTTTAATAATTCGTGGTTAATTTTTCCCAATGTTATTGATTTTCCTGTTTTGATATTATTAATAGTATAAAGTGCTGGAGCAAATAATCCAGGATCTATTTTGTAGAAATCAAAGTTTGCTTCTTTAAAGATCTCATTGAATGGTTTTCCATAACTTGAAGATTGATTTGCGGGAGCTTTTTTAAGTAGCTCAAATAATTCTGTTTCTTTCTCTTTATCTATTTCAATAGTATAGAATGTCATTCCAGCAGCAATAATGGAATCATTTGTAGTCCCCATAGCTGCAAAATCATCTTTTGCAATTGGAGCAATTGATGTAGTACCAAATCCATCCTTTATAACTTCTAATGGAAAATGGATTTCATGTAATTTATGTATCCCTGTCTCAACTATTCTAGCTGCAACTTGAATTGATCCTGTTAGACAAGCGGTAGGGGCACATAAAGCAAATGTTTTTTCTGCTTCTACTTTACATTTATCTGAGACAATTGCCATCGCTTCCTCATTTGGCATTTTTCGTGTTTCAAAAAAGACAACAGCACAATCTGATTCATCGCTGTAATCAATTTCTTCAAACAATTTTTCTGTTTTAGCTTTAGCTCGTGCTGGACCAGAACCTAGAGATTGAAAAACAATTTTTTTTTTCAGTTCACCATTCTTTTCAACTTCCTTCTTTAATTTTACATTCCACCCTGCTAATTGAGATGCCATACAAGAAATAATCGGAATTGAAGTATAAACATTTATAGCTGGGAGATAATGACCATCTAAATTGTAACTAGTAAAATTAATTGTTCCTAAACCTCCCATACAAACTTCTCCTACTAGCTTACCCCCTGCCCATGATGAATTTGTCATATCTATAACGGTGTGACCACTGTTTAGTTTTAATACTTGTGCACCATATAACTCCTTATTTTTAATTATATCATTGACTAACGATAAGCTTAGCTCATTAATTTTTACATGATGCAAAATTTTTCACTTCAAAAGTATACTTTTTCAATTAATAATTGAGTATTTATTATTATTTTGATAATCTATTATATATTATTGATTTTGAATTTATGACTTAACTCAAGAAAAATGAGTGATGCAATTAAGAAATTAAATAAATTAGAGAAGGATTTAAACAAGGTTAAGCAGTATTTTTATGAACAAATAAAAGAGTTAGAATCATCAATTCGTATTTATACTCATTTGGATGCTGATGGCCTAAGTTCAGGAGCAATTCTTGGAAAAACTTTTTATCGAGAAAGGATTCCGTATCAAATTATAGTTTTAAAACAGTTAGAAAGAGAGGAAATTAGTAAAATCTCTGATCAGGTCGAGAGTTATAATAATTTACTTATATTTTCGGATTTTGGGAGTGGCCAATATATGGAACTTCAAAAACAATTTGCGTTCCATAATCTAATAATATTTGATCACCATCTTCCTCAAAAAATTTCTAGTAAAAATGAAATTGAGTTACTTGAAGAACTCCATGAAGAAACTAGTCCTTGGCACATAAATCCATATTTTTATGGGATCGACGGAAGTTATGAGATTTCTGGGGCGGGAATTTGTTATTATTTCTCAAAATGCTTAAATGAGAAAAACATCGACCTTTCCCCTATTGCTTTAGTAGGTGCAAATGGAGATATTCAAAATCAGGGCCCTAATAAATCATTTACAGGAATTAATTCTTTAATTTTAGAAGATGCTAAGAATGCTAACTTAATTGAGGTTGTAAATGATTTGAACTTTTCAGCAATAAGACCATTGAATGAAGCATTAGCATTTTCTAGGGATATAAATCTACCTGGATTAACTAATGATGCTAATAGATCTTTAAAACTTTTACAAACTTCAGGAATTTTAATGGAAAATACTGATGGAACAATCAAAACATTAAATGACTTAAACCAAGAAGAAAAACAAAAGATATCATCAACAATAATTGAATATGCTTCTGTTAAATTCAATATAGAACCAAGTCAAATCATAGAAAAACTAATAATTAATAGGTATTTATTAATCAAGGAAAAAGTTGGTTCTGAGCTTCATGATATAGCTGAATTTTCTAATCTATTAAATGCATGTGGACGTACGAATAGTGCCTCGTTAGGAATAGCAATAGCAATGGGAGATAGAAAACTTGCGTTTGAAAAATCTCATGATAATTTAATAGAATATAAAAAATTATTGGTAAATAGTCTATCATGGCTTTTTGAGCAAAATAAAATTCAAGAAAAGGAATATATTCAGTATTATTTTGGAGAAGACGTAATTCCAGAGAGTGTAATAGGAACAATAACCTCAATGTTAATCTATGAAAAAAGTAATAGAATAGATAAAACTAAACCTATCTTTGGGGTAGTTAAAAGAGAAGATGAGGAAGTATATAAAATTTCTGGAAGGGCAAATAAAAAACTTGTGAAAAAAGGAGTGAACCTTTCACAAGCTATAAGAGACGCGTGCAAACTTTCAAATGTGGATGTTTTGGGAGGAGGACATCCACCAGCTGCAGGAACAAAAGTACCTGTTGATAAAATAGAAATTTTTCTTGAAAATTGTAATACTATAATTAAGAAACAATTGCAAGTAAAGACTAATTAATTTCGCAATTTTTAATTAAACTTTATAAACTTCCCCTATCTCCGGAGCAACTGAGTTATACTCTTTTTCTACTAACTCACTCGCAAAACTTGTAGTTGATCTGTTATCGCCATGAACACAAAAAATATTATTTGAACTATCACAAAACTCTAAATTATCGATATAATTATAAAGATGGTGATTATCAGCATGACTTGAAAAATCAAAATATCCATATTCACATTTTGCTCTTATTTTTATATTATCAATTACATTGTTCTTAAGATCCCGTTCTCTAAATTCAAAAATACCATTCTCTAAAAGTCCTCTTCCGGGAGATCCTTCTACTTGATAACCAATTAAATAAACAGCAGAGGATGGATCCATCAATATTGTTTGAATATACTCAATTGCCGCACCTCCTTTAAGCATACCTGAAGGAGTAATTATAACTCCTTTTGAATTTTTTGCGATATTTCGCCCTTTCTTTCTTACAACAAATTGTGTTTTTTTTAAAGCATTTTTAAAGATTTTTTGATTTCTAATAGATTCTGGGTAATCTAGATATAATGTGGAAACCTTTCTTGCTAAACCATCTATAAAAATCTTGCCTTGATAATTATATTTATCTAATATTAAAAGAGCTTCTTGGGAACGAGCGACTCCAAATGCAGGAATTAAGACATTACCTCCATTTTCAGTAATATCAATTATTTTCTCTACAAAATTTTTCTCAAGTTGATCCCTATCAGGATGCTCTCTAAGTGAATAAGTTGATTCAATAATTAATGTATCTAATTCAGGAATATCTAAAGCATTTGCGGGGTTAATTAAGTTTGTTAGTTGAGTATTAATATCTCCCGAATAGAGAATCTTTTTATTATCTACTTCTATAAGAATAGAAACGCTTCCAGGTATATGTCCGGCATTAATAAATGTTATGAAAAAATTATCTTTAATTTTGTGGCGAACTTTATTATTAAGGAAAATTGTATTCTGTTTTAGTTTTTCTAATTCTCTAAAACCAAAAGGATATGGAAAATTAGATATTTTAATCATATCTCTAATAAGGACTTCTGCTGTTGCTACTGATACTGGATTTGTAAAAAGCGGAACTCTATAGTTCTTATATAAGAAAGGTAAAGCTCCAGAATGGTCAATGTGACAATGCGTTAATGCAACCGCTTTAAGATCACTTAAACTAGTCTCATAGGGTAATCTATTTTCATTCTCAAATCCAATACCGTAATCCAAGATACATTTAGTGCCACTCTTAGATTCTATTAAAATAGCGGAGCGACCAATTTCCCTACATCCCCCTAGAAAAGAAATAGAAACCATTTTCTAAATACTCTAAACTATTTTAAACTTGAAACACTGTTTGTATAGTGTAAACAAATAAAAAATAATAATTTTATCAAAATAAATAAAAAGATAATTATCAAAATTTCTTGTATGCTTTTACTTTTTTTGTTTCCTAAGGTTAAAAAAATTTAATAAAAAATTGATAAACTATCTTATTTTTCTTATACTATTAGTTAATAATGCTATAACATTGTTAACATTTTTGCCAAATATTTCTAATATTTCTTCCCAAGTAACGGGTGCTTCATCCTCTTTCCAGCAGTCATAATCAGTAGACATAGCAACTGCAGCATATGGAATACCCGCTTCATTTGCTAAGATCGTTTCAGGCGCTATACTCATATTTATTACATCTGCACCCCATACCCGAAACATGTTTGATTCTGCTCTTGTAGAAAACCTTGGACCCTCAATTGTTACAACGGTTCCTGTTTCATGATGTTTAAGATTTAGTTCCTTAGCAGTTTCAATAAGAATTTTCCTTAACTCTTCTGAATAAGGATCAGCCATTGGAGTATGCTTCATATCTCCAGGGGCAAATTCTTCGAAAAAAGATATCTTCCGGAGTCGAGTGAAGTCTATGAATTGATCAAGAATGACAAGATCCCCTCTATCTATCTCTTCTCTTAAACTCCCGCAAGCAGTCGTAGCAAGGATATGAGAACATCCTTGATCTTTTAATGCATGTATGTTAGCTCTATAATTTACTTGTGTCGGGGGGATTCTATGTTCCCTGCCATGTCTAGCTATGAGAACCACATCAACATCATGAATCTTCCCCATTTTTAATGGAGAACTAGGTTTTCCATATGGCGTGTTAACCTCAATATCCCTAGCTTCCTTCAAAATGTCTGGATTATCTAATCCTGACCCTCCAATAATTCCAATCTTTACCAAAGCTTTTCTCCTTTCTTTTATAATGCAATATATATAGAATATTTAAAATATAAAATTTAAAATTTTATAAATTATTTTTCAAAAAACAACTGGCTGCTTCCAAATCCTATAAAGTTTTAACATAATATTGATTAGTGTAAAATATAATTCTAAAATTTAATTCATGGTCTTATGGTAAAAAATAGAATTCTTGTGCTTGGATCGCTAGCTTTTGATTATATTATGAATTTTAAAGAGAACTTTATTAGTGCTGTGTCGATTGACCATGATAAAGAAGAGTATCAAAGTACCGTTACTGCCGATAGCCGTCATCAATTTTTTGGTGGAACGGCAGGCAATATAGCATATAATCTAGGACTATTAAGTATTGCTAAAGTTTCTATATTAGGTTCTGTTGGGACTGATTTTGAGACGTTAGGATATAAGAACCATATAAAGAAATTTACAAATATAGAGTTAAAAGTTGATGTGTATGACAATCTTTTCACAGCCGCTTGTTATATAGTTAATGACATTAAATCAAATCAAATGATTATTTTTCATGGTGGCGCTTTAGATAGGTGTAAAGATATTGATTTAAGAGAAAAGATATCAAATCCAGAAGAGTTCGTTTACGCAATAAATTCAACACAAGGTGTAGAAGCTATGACTAATTTTGCTGTTCAATTATATGATTTAAAAATACCATCCATATTCGATCCTGGTCAAGTTACTCCTCTTTTTCAGAAGGAAAATTTAATAGATATTCTCAAAAGATCAGATATATTAATTGGTAATAACCATGAGATTAAACAAATTAAAGAGCGATCTGGG
The DNA here is from genome assembly GCA_048886305.1 of Candidatus Hodarchaeota archaeon. Classification (GTDB taxonomy): domain Archaea; phylum Asgardarchaeota; class Lokiarchaeia; order Sigyniarchaeales; family SOKP01; genus Loki-b32. The sequence goes on along the minus strand of JBHLKV010000009.1, from coordinate 17,128 downwards.
TTAGCTGAAGAATCTCTTTTAGAACATGTTAAAGCAATAATTATCACAAGAGGATCTGAAGGTTCTGACTTAATCTATAGAGATAAAAAAAGAATTTATAAAATTAATATCCCTATTGCAACACCTATGAAAATTAAGGATACAACTGGGGCAGGAGATGGTTATCGTGCTGGAATACTTACGGGAATGGTACTGAATATGACCTTGTTAGATTCCTGTCGATTAGGAGCTATTATTGGCTCATTTGTAATTGAAACTACTGGTGCTCAAACACAAATTTTTAATATTGAACAAGTAAGAAAGAGGTTTTTTGAAACATTTGGTTATACTCCTCCTGAATTAGAAAACAGATAAAAAAAAGAGTATTCATTTAATTGATTAAAAAATCTTTGTTTAATAGTAAAGGATTTATTCTTCAACAGGGATCTTAATTAGAGAAAGAATATCATAACCTTCTAATTTATCTCTACCATGTAAACTGCCTGTAAGTTCAATAACAAAAGCAACTCCAATGACTTGTCCTCCCGCTTTTTCCACTAAATTACATGCTGCTTTAGCTGTACCACCAGTTGCTAATAAATCATCAAAAACTAAAACTTTCTCACCCCTTTCAATAGCATCCTTGTGCATTTCAATTGTATCTGTACCATATTCTAGTTCATAAGTTTCGCTTAATGTCTCTGCAGGTAACTTACCCGGCTTTCTCATTAATACAAAACCTGCACCTAATTGATATGCTAAAACCCCTCCCCAAACATATCCCCGAGCTTCAATAGCAGCAACTTTAGTTATACCTTTATTTTTAAAATATTCTATTATCCTATTACACGATTCTTTGAATGGAGCATGCACTTTACATAATGTTGTTACATCTTTGAATTGTATACCTGGTTTTGGAAAGCCAGGTACATTACGAATAAATTCTTCCAAGTTCATTTATATCAATTCCAATTTTCATCTTAAATTAATTTTTTATTTTAGGTAATTTAAAATCATATTTAATTGAATTGAATCATCATCAGATCAATTCCCTTTAAAATAGAATATTTCTTTTAATTAATTAGAAAAAATTAAATAACGATTAAAGTATAAAAAATATATTAGAACTGTAATTAAAATTAATTTAAATTCAAAAAGAATCTCCATGAAAATACTGCTTTTTGGTCCTGCAGGTGCCGGGAAAACCAGTCTAATGAGGACTACTTGTTTAGGATACAATTTTATGAAGGTTTTAAATTTGAAACCTACTAAAGGTGTTTCAAGAGAAAATTTTATCTTTCGGGGAATAATGGAACTTAACGTCTGGGATCTAGGAGGACAAGAACGGTATATGGAACGGTACTTCTCTGAATCACAAAGAGAGCGTATATTTTCAGAATCTACAACAGCGGTTTTCATGGTTGATTCTGCGGTAATTGATCCAAATGTTCGAGAAATTTTCGATAATTTTTTAAAATATCTTCTTGAATTCTCTCCTAATATTGAGAATATTTACGTATTATTAAATAAAACAGATTTAACAGAGTCAAGAGAAGATGATTTTTTTGAGATATTATCTGATGGGTTAAGTGAAGATTTGATGAAAAAACTTGCTTTTACACCAGTATCAGTAAAAGAAGGTAGTGCGCAACATAGATTAATTGAAATATTGGATTATGAAATCCAGAAGAATACAATATCAATGCAGCGTTTAGGAAAGATACGACACTTACTTGATCAGTTAAAAACCAATACCTTATCAGAATATCTTTTATTTAATCAACCTGATGGATTATTAATTGCCTCTACTTTTGGAAAACTTGATTTAAAACCCCTACAATTCATGAAGTTTGAAATTGGGACTTTAGATTCAAATATTTATAATATTTATCAGCAAGTTATGGATTTACAAAACATATCTAATTATTCTGCTTTATCGTTATCTACTGTTGTTTATGAATCTGATAATTGTTATATCTTAGTGAAAGAGGTAAGCAACGGAGCAGTCTTAATGGCAATTACTAAAAATAGACAACCTGAAGTCTTCTCTGGTGTAATGAATGCTCTGAGTGGAGAAGAATTTGAAAATTTAAAGAAATTTTTGATAACTTAACCTTAGTTAATTTATTCTATTATTAACAAAATAAAAAAATAATTTTTAAGAAAATTATTGATAATAATTTATTGTTCTTTCTCGTGTAGTCCCCTTTTTGTTAAGAAGTGCTGTTTAGCATGATGAGGTCTTCTTAAAACGGAATCATTATATTTCTCAATTTCTCGTGCTTCATCACACATAAGTGCTGCTGTTCTCATCAATTCGTGGGCAGCTGCTAATAATGGCATATATTCAGATCTCTCTTTGAGTACAAAACAAGCTTTTCCTGTAACTTTTGAAACTGAAGCAGCCAATTCAAATGCAGCTACAGCTTTAGCTTCTGCATATGGATTAGAAAATTTAGCAGTTTGTACAGCAGTTGTGGCATCAATAATAACCTGTGGTAATATAGGTGTTCTCCCTTCTAGCATATCTAGAATTACTTTATTTAACTCTTCAGCAATAACTTGAAGAGCTCCAGTTATTGCCAGTACTTTCAATAAATCAGCATTGAAGCAACTCATTTCAGTAGGATCTAAAAATGGTCTCCTCGCACCAATCATACTATCACAGTTCACAAGAATATATCCCATTCCCTTCTCTTGAATTTCTTCTACAGCTTTTTTAGCTGGAGCGTCTGAAATAATAATCGTAGGTATCCCGACTCCCTTAGCCATTTCTCTGGCCTCTTTTGGACCTTTAAGTGCGGCATTAGGGCTTGACATTAAAATTAATTCTGGCTCCCACTTTAATAAATCCTTCATGGTTTCTATGCACATTTCTGGTGGATGCATTTTAGCCCCAGAAGTTATCTCATAAACATTGATTCTGGTAGCTTCAGCTCTTTCATCCATTAAGAAAGCTAACAATAAAGAAGAACCAATCGTTCCATTCTTCAAAATACCTATTTTAAGAATCTTACCTTCACTCATTTTAATCAATTAAATTTGTAATTTCAGAATATTAAATATAATTACTATTTATCTCTAGCAATTTTTCAATGTTATTAATTTTGTTTTAAAATTTTATATAAAATAGATGTCTAATTTAATAATGACTAAAATTAATTAAACTAAAAAAGTTGTAAAAAATGGAATTAAATGGAGTAGAAATTGAAGATACCTATTGTGAAGCATTTGGAGGTTTTTTCACAAGAATATTAGTAACTGCTAAAAATGAAAAATGGGTTAAAATCGCAGCTCAAGAAGCAACAGGCTATGGTACTTCAGGGATTGGTTGCGATGCAGAGGCGGGAATAGATGTAATGATACCTGCCGAAAAAACACCTGATAATCGTCCTGGAGTGGCGTTAATGTTTTTTATTAATAAAAAGGATAAGGTAAGCAATGTAATGTTACATCGTGTAGGGCAATGTATTTTAACATGTCCAACTACAGCTTGTTTTGATGCAATAGGTGGTTCTTTAGAACCAGAAAAGGAATTTGAGGTAAAAACAGGTTATTTCCTTAAATTTTTTGGAGACAAATATGAAGAAAAGTTGGAAGATGTTTTTCCGTTTCCCGCATGGAAGATCCCCATTATGGGGGGAGAATTTATTGTTCAGAGCTCTTTTAAAGTTGGGAAAGGAATAGCTGGTGGAAATTTCTTAATAATTGGAAAAGACCAAGATTCTACATTAGAAGCAGCAGAGAAATCGATTGAGGCAATAAAGGATGTAGAAAATGTTATTGCTCCTTTTCCAGGGGGAATTGTGCCTTCGGGATCTAAAGTTGGAACACAATATGAAAATATTCCAGGGCTTTTCGCAAGTACTAACCACGCATATTGCCCAACTTTAAGAACTAAAGTAGAAGATACTCAACTAAGAGAAGGAGATGGGGCTGTTTTTGAAATTGTTATAGATGGAGCTACTGAATATGCTGTAAAAAAAGCGATAAAACTAGGAATCGAGGCCGCTGTTAAAGTTCCAGGAGTAAATAGAATCTCAGCAGGTAATTATGGTGGAAAACTTGGAAAATTTCAATATAGACTTCATGAGCTTGGTTTAGAATAAGATAAAAAAAGTTAAAAGATTGTGAATGTAAAAATATTTTTTCCTTTATTTTAATTTTCTTTTAATTTTACGAAAAGGAGTTGTCTGTTTTTCTTCTTCCTCTTTAGGGAGTTCTTTCTCCACTTCTCTAACAGGCTCTTCTTTTTTTGGTTTTTTAACTTTTTTTTCTGTTTTTTTGATAGGTTTAAGAGGTTCTTTCTTCTTTGGAGTTGCTTTTTGGGCTTCTAATAAACTTGACTTTGCCAATTTGTAGGATCCACCAATCCCTACTAATATCCCAAAAATTAATCCAACAAAAAATGTTACCCATGGTAAAATGCCAGAAAATAAATCAGTTATAATTCTTATTTGTTGTGGAGCCATATCATAGTCATCGATAAGGCTTGTCGTCTCCCCATCAGTATCGGTAACATAAATATAAACATACCATGTTCCTTTTACTAATTCAGCAGTTCTAATAACAATTCTCATATCCTCTCCAGTATAAACATTAGTAATGTTATACCAATCATTATTTTTATCAATAAGGGCAACAGTTATATACGCAATTCCTTCTACATCTGAAACATTGAATGTAAAAGTCAAATCATCTCCATATAGTACTGATATACTTTCATCCATTGAATAACCATTGATTTTATAACTATGAATTTCAGGAGGGTTATTTATTACAGTCAAGAATGTTGAATATGAACCAACTCCATTATCAAGATCTTCTGCTGTAAAATTTACTCTATAGTTTCCTTTTGGTCTATTCGCTGGAATAGAAAAACTATCAGAAAATAAAGTTCCTTCATCATGTTCAATATTTACATAAATCTTATCACCATTAGGATCTTCTAATTCCATTTTAACAATAAGTTCTTCTGATATATTTTCTATATCTGTCACATTTAATGATATATCACATGATTCAGTTCTCGGGACCTCTACTAAAGAGAAATTAATTGATGAAGGTATTATCCGAGGGAGTGAATTCAATACATTAAAAGGAAAGTACGTAGGATATACTAACCCAGTGCCAACATCCGATATATTGACTTTAACATAATAAATTTTATCTACTTGATCGAATGTATCGTTTTCTATCATAAAAGAAAATTGAACAAGATTGTCTTCAAGGTCAAATAAATTAACCTGTGTTGCTCCATTAACACTGTCTACAATAGTAATATTCCAATCAAATTCGTAAGTTTTAAAGTCATTTACAGTTAATTCAGCAAATAAAATATCTTCTACATAATATTCAGAGCTATCAAAAGTTAACATGTAATTAGTTTTAATTGTAAAGCTTTTGAATGTAGTATGGGCATTCAATAGATCATAACTTGCATTATAAAGCAAAAAACTAACATTTTGAACTCCCAATGGTGCATTGTATTCTGGTCGGTACACATATATATATTGTTCGACACCAAATCCGGTCATATTGTAAGTTCTAACTGATCCATTAGTAAAGGAAATTTCCACAACGGCTCTATCAATAGTAGGAAAAAGAAAGTTTGGAGCATAAATACTTATATTTATAGACTCAAATAATCGATACACTTCTGATCTATTGAGTTCAATATAATTTAAAGGTAATGGATCTCCAACAGCAGCAGATTCAAGCATATCCTTATTTTCTTCATTTTGAATTTGAAAATAACCTTTTTGTAAACTTAACTCTGAGAATGGCAAAAAGCAAAATAAAAGACCTGATAATGTTAGAAATATCAAGACTAAGCTGATATATTGTTTCTTTTTCACTCCTAGGTCATCTCCTCAATTTTTTTACTTTTAAATGTTTGTTCTTAAAATATAATATTATCCCAATCGGAATGATAATGGGTAAGAAATAAAATACTATTAAATTAAGAGTGGATAATTCTATAGTAATTTCAAAATAAAATAGTGCGATATCCTCTCCCGAACTATCTTTTAATAAAAATATATATGAGATTTCTCCAAATTCATAAGGATTAAATGGCAGCGTTATTTTTTTAACAACCCGATTTTCTCCAGGAGCTAACTGGTCTATATTTGTGCTTGTTAATTTATTATTTACATATAATGAAAAATCTTCTGAGACTTCACGATTATTCTTTATAATTAAAATAAAGTAGGCTGTACTTCCTTGCGAAATTTTATTTGGAAATGATACACTAATTATTTCAAATTTAGGAAGTATTTCAATAACCATAGTTTCTGTATAATAGATAGTTTTATTGATGGAAATACTCATTTCAATATCAATAGTATCAGATATGATATCCTCATGAGAGTTTAATTCATAATATACTATTTTTACTTGACTTTCAGCTAAAAACTCTTCGCTAATGAAGTTATCAATGAATTCTCCTGAAAAACTTACATTTAACGTTTGTGTTGCATTTGACCAAAAATTAATCAACTTCATAGCGACTGAAATTTGATCTCCACTCACAATTTTACTATCATACATAAAACCTTCATAGGCAAATGAATGTCCGATTTCTATAGATTTTATAATCTCTAGATAAATATTATTACCCTTTTTGAATTTAAAGTGAATTTTAGTTTTTCCTAAAATCGCACCAAATTTTGCAGTGAGATTAAAAGATACTTCTGTAATTTCTAATGATGTGAAATTTATAATTTGAGCAGGATCACTTTCAATTTGCTCTCCTTCTAAAATTGCTGATAAAGTCACATCTTCATTCCGAGTATTGTTAATTGGAACAGTTACATTTAAAACTGGTCCCTGGTATAACATACTGACCAGTCCTTTTATTGTATAATTCACTAAACCAGAATTCACATTAAATGTCCTAATAACCTCAGCGAAACCAAAGTAAGTTAAATTTGCCCACACATATATTTTATATCCATCTCCAATAGATAAAGTCTCTGGAATCTCATATAAGAATGTATGTGAAGTATCAGGATTGTTAGGATATTCAAATTGCTTAAAGAAAGTTCCATTGGGATATTTAAATAGGTAATGAATGTCAGCGTTAGTAATCTTATAGGAAATTTTAGTTATATTAAAAGATGAATGAGCAGGATCGAAAAATAGCACTGGTTTCTCAAAAGAATAGGTAGTAGTTAAATTCATACGATCTTGAAAAAATATATAATTAGGGACCTCATCTGATACATTATAGACTGATCTTAAAATAGTACTATTATAAATCTCAATAGCATTTAAATAAGCCTCACTTAACTTGAGATTAGAGTGAAAATTTTTACTAGGATCTAAATTTGAAGAATCATATGCCTTATTTAAAGGACCATCATACAAATTATTTTCAAAATATTCAAATATTTCTATTGCTCTATTATAATAGGTAACATTTCCAGTTAATTCAAATAATTTTAAACAAGCACTCATCATAATAGAGTTTGCTTCAAGATTATATTCTGAAATAGGATTGGTCCAATCTTGATCTGCTTTATACATATAAGCAAAACCATTAACCCATAGTTCTTCATCTAACTTATTATAAAGATCGATTGCTTTTTTGAGATAAGCAGAATCATTCTTTAATCCCGTTTCAATCCAATATTCTAATAATGTTATGATGCCTAAGGCGTTTACATCTAGATATTTATCTTTAGTACCAAAGGCTCCTGTTACCCATGAACCTGTAGCGTTATAATAGAAGCCTAAATAGGGAGGGTCATCCCACATATTATCAATCAGTTTTACCATAGTTTGAATTGCTAATACATAAGCTCTATCTCTTATTTCACTTTCAACTTGTAAATCTCCAAAGAGTCTATGAATTTGTAAATTAGCTAGAACCCCATATAAATTATCTTTAGTATATTTAATGTTTGAAGTAGAATTTCGATAATTAAAACCAATATTACTGCTATCCCAAAATTCAGAAGAATTAATAAGGTCAAAAATCTCTACTATAGATTTTTTTGGTGTCTCTCCATTGATATTAATATTTGTTATATCTGTACCAATACTATCAATTAAAAGGTAAGCTGGCATCAAGTTGTCAATTAGATATCTATTATCATTTTTTATCGTTTCTGTTGTATTATCAAAAGACCTTACGAATCCATATTGAAATTGGGCTAAATTTTCCTCATACCATAAAGGAGTTGATTTTAATTCTAAATATTTTTCATATAACTCCACATGACTAAGATCTGTTCCCATCAACGATTTGTATAATAATAAATTATCCTCTGAAAATATTGTATCATCTATAATATCTCCACTAGAATCTCCATATCTAAAATAAAGATCAATACCTAAATCCAAATCTGATTTATATTTACTTTCAAAAAATTGTTGTAAGATATCAAAATTTTCTGTAAAAGGGTTTTGAAGCATTGATATATCCGTTGCTACTTTAGGATCGGTATCTAATGGTTCATTAATATCCGAGGAAGGATCAATTTCAGATGAGAAAGTGAAAAAATCATTAATCTCTAAGAAACTTAAAATAATAATTATCAAAAATAGAATACAAAATACCTTTTTCAGAAATTGTCGATTATATTTTCTATTCTTACCAAAATTAGTAGAATTAAGAAGTATCATTGTATTTTGTATTCAGCTTTTATAATAAATTGTCTAACTAAAGAATTATATTTAAATTATATTTTTAAAAAATCCTTCTCTTTAAAATTTTTTTGGAAGATAAAAAACAGATCCTAATATTAGGCAAAAATAAAATATTTCATTGCAATGCTAATCTTTCATATTTCTAATTTCAATTTGATTACATCAGTTATTTTTGAAATTTCTATTCTTATTTGATCCATTGTATCCCGGTCTCTAACAGTTACAGAGTTATCATCTAATGATTCATAATCAATTGTAATGCAATAAGGAGTACCCAATTCATCTTGTCTTCTATATCTTTTACCAATTGAACCTGCAGAGTCGAAGAATGAGCCTATACGATTTTCTAATAATTCTCTATGGATTTTAATGGCAAGATTTCTTATATTCTCCTTATTTCTCACGAGAGGAAATACAGCTACAGTATTTGGGGCTAAATGTGGGTCTAATTTTAGAACTATTCTGCCTTCTTCCACATTAAAAGCATTTTCAAGTAGAGTATAGATAATTCTATCAATTCCAAATGCAATTTCAAGAACTTGTGGAATTTCTTTAATTTTAGGATCAGGTCCCATGCTTACTTCAAAATTTTGTTTAGAAAATTCAGCATGCCTTCTTAAATCATAATCAGTTCTATCATGTATTCCACATATCTCAACCCATCCGAATTGGTTTGTTTTAATTTCTAAATCCCAAGCATCATCAGCATAGTGAGCTCTCTCATTATTAGAATGTTGCCTAAATCTAATTACTTGTTCTGGAATTCCTAAAATTTTAGTTAAATAATAGCCTACATAAAGGCAATAGGCATAAGCCGGTTTTTTAAGTAATCCTTTTTTAATCGCATTCTCAAGAGAAATTAATTGCGGCTTATCAAGGTTTTTTTCTTGGAGCTTCCAATCCAATAGAGGTAATTTATTGGTTTTAATTTCCTCATAATCTTCAAAATCCATTTCTTGTTGTTTACTTATAAACATTTGAAGTTCAAATTGATCAAAAGCTCTCATTCGGAGGACTCCTTGTCTTGGAGATATCTCATTTCGATAAACTTTACCAAATTGATAAATTTTTATTGGGTACTGTCGTCTTGCATCTTGGTCTAATCGATTAAATAATAAATAAGTTGTAGTTGCGGTTTCTGGACGTAAATACGCATCTACATTACTTCCTACTTGTGTTTTCAACATTAAATTATAACTTTCTATTTTATCGAATGGTGTTCCACATTTTGGACAAGTAAGGTTATGCTGTTCTAATAATTTTTCCATATCTTTATAGGATAACCCATCAACCATCAGATCTGGCAGTACTTCTTGAAGGAATTTATCCACTCTATATAAAGTATCACATTTAGAACACTTTATAACAGGATCTATAAATCTTTCCAGATGACCAGAAGCTTCCCAAACTATACTTGGCATAATAGTAGGGCACTCAACTTCTCCAAATCCAAAATATCGCAATTCCTTCCTCAATAGAGCCATAATATTGTTTTTAAGTGCCATTCCAGCTGGTCCATATGAATAAAATCCAGCTAATCCACCATAAATCTCTGGCGAAGGACCCCATATAAAGCCTCGTCGTTTAATTAATGAATTAAATGTGTCAATGCTATCTTCTATTCTCATAATTGATTTAAAAAATCTTTAATAATATTTCTATTTTAAGAATTCCTTAATTTCAAATTTATAATATAAATTTTTATATAAGTAAAAGATAGTATTAATATAATTTTATGTTATAATATCAAATTTAATTTGATTATAAAATAATAGATTGATGAGTATGTTTTTACAAGATTATTTCACAAATGTTACCTTCTGGTCATCTATTGAGATGCTTCTTTATGGAATTATTGTTGGTTACTTCTTCCTTTTGTTCTTTTACTTTACATTAATAAGATTTCGGACTTCAAAAAAGTTATATTGGCTATTTTTCAGCTTATTATTTTTATGCCTTGGTATTGGAAGAGTATTTTTTATAATATATTATTATTATGCTCCAGAACTTGAAGGTTCAATTAGTACTAATGAACTTATAGAATATTTGATGATAAATTACAGACTTGCTACATTTTTTACTTGGATGGGTATTGCTTGTGCAGTAGGAATACTTGGAATATTATTATTTCCCCCTGATACACAAATTGAAGAAAAATCTTCTGGAACTATTAAAGATTGGTTTAGAAAAAAAAATAATATTAAATATATAATTAGAGGGTGTCTGATAATAATTCCTGTTATTATAGGGATTCTTGCATTGACATTGTCAGATAGATTATTCATAGATCCAGATTTTGTAGATGATTATGGGATAAGTCCTGATTACCCTATTAATATTGATATTTTTGGCTGGGAATATCCATTAGGTAGACTCTTACTTAATTTTGTGTTTTTACCTATATTTGTTGCCCTTATACCATTTATTTTCCTCTATTTAGCATGGAAGACTTTTGGAGTACTAAGAAAATCTTATGCTTTAAATGCTATTGGATTTTTTCTTTACTTCATTGGAAGAATATTACAAGGAGCTCTTGAAGTTGCTAATTTACCCCATTTACAGGCTATAATGCCTCCGCTGATAATATTATTAGCGCTTTTAATAATGGTAATTGCCAATAATTACGAACAACTTAAATAGGTAGATGTTAAAACTTAGAGTTCTTTTATTCATTCAACCCTAAATTTCTTGCTAATATCTTAATTAATAAATCATTTTTATAACAACCTTAAAAAACAATTTTTGCTCTAGGGAAAAAAGACCAAAGTTTTAAAATTGAATCTTTTATAATTAAAGTATATTCATAACTATAAAATAAAAAATAACTAGATTATTTTAGAAGGCTTTTTTAATGATTCACGGAAATCAATATTTATTACCTTTTTTTATCAGAAAAGATATTCATCAGCCAGCTATTCAAGAAAATGATGAATTAACTCTTGCCTTTTACCTTTTATCAAAAGATTTAAAAAAAAATGAAAAAATTCTTTCTTTCTCAAGACTTCTCTGGCCCTTACTATGTGTTCAAGGTGTGGTTAGTACTCACATAATATTAGATGGCTTACTAGTATTTAGCAAGAAAGATAAGTTCTCAAATCCACCACGCCAACCATTAATAGGGCATCTCTTAAGAAATATTGATAATAGAACAAAAACAGAACAATTGAATAAAATAATAGAAGTATTAACCTATAAAGATGTTGAGGCTAAACAAATTGGAGAAACTGAAGAGTCTGAATATCAAACACTCACTATAAATGGTTTAATTAATCCTGAATTCCTCCAAGCCTTAATAAGAATAATTCCCCTAATAGAATATAAACCTATTACTGAATATTCGGTTTTAGATACTAGTATTACTACGGAGAGCGCTCTAGATATTGCAGAGCAATATCGTAATATAATAAATACTATGAAAGGTAATTCATTAAGGTGGAAAACTCAAATCGAGTTAATTGGTAAAGAAGCCGAAAAATGGTTAATAGACCTTAATGTTCAACTTAAGGATATCAAATTACGATATTCTAGTCAAATAAGTAAGACAACATCGATTATTGACCCAACTCAGATTGATCAACAAGTAAAATTAGAACAAGATAAAATTGATCAATGGAATGTAAATGAGAAAAAGAAAGTAATTGAAAGCATTTCAACTTTATTTAAAACTGCAGAACGTCATTTGGAGGAAATGGTCAAAAACAATAAATTCTATAGTCATGGAGATACTTTAAAATCCAAAGTTTACAAGGATCTTTTACCTCATTTTGAAAATCATTTTTCTTACTTAAATGAAGAGGGTAAAAAATTTTTAGAGTCATTAAATGGTTTAAACCAAAGATTTATTGAGCTAAAAGAACGGACAATTCAGATAGATAATGAAGCATATCGTAAATTAGAAAGTATAAAGGAGTCATTGAATGAGAAATTAAAAGATAGAAATAAATTATTAACCGAATTTCAAAGCGAGAAAGAAGAAAATATTTCTAAATTAGAGCTTTTAAAAAATCAAATTGAAAAATCTTTTGAAAGTATTAAAGAAATTTTACAAATTAAACAAGATAATTGTTTGCATGAAGCTCAAGCTTTAATAGGATGGTCTTTAAATGATGATCAATCAGAATTGTTTTCTAGACCAATACAGTGGATTTATATGCCTATGTATGCTATGTTTATCGAAGATGAAAGTAAAAAGGAAGAATATATGAATATCATATTTCCAGGTTTTATTCAAAGTGATCCAAACAATATATATGAAGCCGTATCTAATGCTTTTATCGATTTAAAAAATACATTAACCAAAAAACTTGAAGATGATATGGCCATTAGGTCCAATTTTGAATTTTCATGTGAAAGGAAAAATTTGATTAAAGATCCTAATCTCAAGAAAATAATTCAAACAGGTATTTCAAAATTAAGGAATAAATTTTTCATAAATGAATTAATTGAAAGAAAAATACGAGAAAGTATCTCATTTTTACCCTAAATCTTTAATTTTTTCATAAATTATGCCAGGATCAAGATTAGATATCAAAAGTAGATTAGACCTAAAAAAGAGAAGGATTAGGGCTTTTTTTCTATCTATAGAAGCAAAAAAAAAACGCAAAGAAGAACTAGATAAAACAGCAGAGGATATATATCGAGATGGTTTAGAGTATATCCAAATGCGACTGCCTGTTGATAAAATAACTAAAGATTTTGAAGCCAAATTAAAGTATAAAATTGATCACAACATTATTCATGCAAGCATACGTAAGGCCACCACTAGTGATCTTGATATCATAAAGAATTTATATAATAAAAGTTGGTTAACATCCAATACTCCTTTTAGACCCATAACAAAAACATCTTTATTACAAATCTTTGAAGACCCAGATACTGTGTTTTTAATTGGTAAGGTGTATGGCAGAGACGCTGCTTTTGTGATTCTTGATTTTGAAGGAGAACATAACGAATGTGCGGTAATTGCCGCTTTAGCAGTATTACCTCGTTTTCAAAGAAAAGGGCTTGGTACGATATTAGGGATGGCAGCATGGAATTATCTCAAGGAAAATTATAAACATGTTAAAGAACTTAAATGTGAGGTTTACAAAGATAATAAAATTTCCTACTCCTTTATCAAAGGGATTGGATTCGAAGAATGTGGAACCAAGGCATATAAGAAGGAAGATTTTCATATTGATGATAGTGGTTAGTAAAACTTTTTTGTCTTAATTAAGTCTATTTCATAACATGCATTTCTTACTTTTTAATAGAATATTATGTCTGAATCAAAATTTAGTCTAAAAAAGAAAAGAATTAGGAGCTTTTTCTTAACTTATGAAAAATCTTCTGAAGGTAAAGAAGATATACAAGAGGAATTAATCAATATTGGTTTAAAGTACATCCAAATGAGGTTACCCATTGAAAAAATTACCCCCAATTTTGAACTTAAAATAAAAGAAAAGGTTGAGCACAATATACTTCGTGCAAAGATTAGAGAAGCTAAATTAGAGGATTTGGAAAATGTGAAAAATATATATAATAGAGCATGGTTAACTTCAAACGAACCATATTCACCTATTACTGTTGAGGCTTTAAAAGATATCTATAATTATCAAGATACTGTAATTCTTATTGCAAGGGTTTACGGTAATGATGCTGGTTTTATCATCTTAGATCGAGAAGGACCGAATAAGGAATATGGAATTATCTGTGGATTAGGAGTAGAGATACGTTATCAGAGAAAAGGATTAGGAACTATACTAGGGCTTGAGGCATGGAATTATTTTAAAGAAAAAGGAGTATCAGAGCTTCGTTGCGAGGTGTATGAAAAAAATTCAGCATCACAATTTTTCATAAATTCAATGGGATTTGAAGAATATGGTGTTAAAATTTATAAAAGAGATGAATTTGCTTTAGAGGAAGAATCAATATAAATTTTCTAATCGTCATAATGAAATTTTGGTTTTGATATGGAATTAATTTTCTCATGTACAATATTTTCATTATAATCATCTTGGAGTTCCTTATAATAGTTTTTTGCTTTTTCAAAATTAATAAAAGCAATATCATTTTCTTCTCTTTCTAAGGCAATATCTCCTAATGTATGAAAAATATCTGCACTCTCCTTAATATATTCTAAATCTTCAAAAATAGATAAAGCACTTTCAAAAAATTTAATTGCTTTTAAATTATCATTAAGAAAATCTGAATATAGATGAGCAATAACAGTTTTTAATTTAGCAATCTTTGGTTTATCCCCATATTTCTCATAAATTTCAATAGAAAAGTTATAATATTCAATTGATTTAAGATACTCTCCTTTTAATTCATATAATTTTGCTAGATTTTCTAAAACTATTCCTTCTTTAATATCTTCTGCAATTTCGAAAATTCTAACTGCTTCAAGACTTTTTAATAATAAATTTTCTGCTTCGGGCATATTATCCCATATAAGGTATAATTTTCCAAGATAAAGAAAACATTCCCACTCAAGTTTGGCTTTAATATACATTGAATCCTTATCTTCTATTCTGTTTATTAAGCCTAATGCATTATTTATACTTTGAAAGGCTTGATCATAGTCTTCTCCCAGAATATAGTAAAATTTCCCATATTTAATATGAGTTTGAATCATCCCATAGATATCTTCTCTTTCTTTAAAAAATTTAGAATTTCTTGATAAGATTTTTTTAATTCTCTCAACATCCTTTAAGATCAAGAGGACTTCAACTAAATTACTGGCTGATTTTATCTCTTCAGTAATTAAATTATTATGCTCTGATAGATTAAGCGCTTCCTGATAATATTTATAAGAATGTTCCAAATCATTAATTAAGTAATATACATTTCCTAAATTGTTTAAGGTTTTAATAGCTTTTTGATATTCATTCAAATCTTTAAGAATTTCTAAAGCTCTATTAAAATGATAAATAGCTTGATCAAAAAATCCTAGATCTTCTTGAATTATCCCTATTTCATTATAACAAATAGCTTCATTGAGTAAATCTTTTTCTTCTTTGAAATTTTTTGATGCCAACTCAAGATTTTTAAGAGCACTAGATAAATCTCTTTTTTTATAATAGAGACTAGATTTTTCTAATAATAGAGAGCCCGGAATAGGTTCTCCTATATCTTCTTTCTGTTTTAGTTTTTCATTAATTTCTTGAATCTTTCGCTCAATCTCTTCTTCATCGATAATGTTTTTTTCGTAATATTTATATGATCCTTCCAGTTCTTCTAAATCGGTACTATAGTGCAACGGTTCAATAAAAGAGGATTTTAAGCTTTTACTTAAATCATTTTCGATATTTGTGATTAATGGTTTATTGCAATTATAGCAATATTTCCAGTGATCCTCAATGATATTTTTACAATAAGGGCAAGTTTTCATAGAAACTCGAAACAATCAATTATGTAAGTTCTTTAATTTAAAATGAAAATTACCTTATTTATAATTATTTAGTTCAAATTTTAGGAATAGTAGTAATTTAACTTATTCTATTTAATCCCTTTATTATCTCAATTACTTCTGGAATTTGTTGGATTTCAAAATCAGGTTGAATATACATAGATTGTGAAGAAAATGAAATATTAATCCATATTGTTAACATATTAGATTCTTTTGCTCCTTTTATATCTGTTTCTAAAAGATCTCCTACATGGATTGCATTCTGAGGTTCACAATTCAAATTCTTTAATGCAGTTTCAAACATTAAAGAACTCGGTTTATAAAATCCCGTCTCGTCAGAGAAAATTGTTGTCTGAAAATAATGGAGTATTTTATACTTTTCCAAAACTCTTTTTATAATTCTACCCGGTGAAATTCCTGTATTAGAAATAAGTCCAATTTTATAATCAGATGATAGTTTTTTTAATGTGTGTTTTACGCCAGTTTTTAACAATGGAGGATCTAGTAACATTGCATCTTCAAATTTTTGTTTAATAAGATTCTTATTGGCTTCAGAAATTTCGATATTAAGAACTTCGAGCATTTTTTCAATTCTAGTCATTGTATAAATATGGCGATATTCAATTCTTTCTAAATCTCTTGGGGGTAAATTAAAGGCTAAAGAAAAAGCCTCTTGTACCATTTTAAACGAACGAGTAATTCCTTGGGTTTCCAAAAAATTAGTTAAAAAAGCTAATCGTGTATCTGAATAAAACTTATTTGTAATTAATGTATTCCACAGATCGAAAGTAATCGCTTGAATCATGAATTAATTTGTTATGTATGTAATTATAATAAAATCAAAAATTTATTATATTTTTAGTATAAGTTTTGTTCATAATTTCTTAATTTCAGTAATTTGTGAAATTAACGTTAAGATATAAAAAAAAATAAAAAGGATCCCTTTTTTAAAGATAGAAACAATACTTAAAAAATTGATAGATTATGGATAGCAAATTATTTAAAAAGACTTATCGCTATATTTGTGACTCTTGCAAAGAATTTACTCATACTTTTACTGAATACTGCGAAAAATGCGGAAAGAAAGATTCTCTAAGGAAAGCT
>JBHLKV010000008.1:0-35690 GCA_048886305.1 Candidatus Hodarchaeota archaeon | reverse complement strand
TTTAAGATAAATTTTTTTGTATATCTTTTTTCACCCTTTAATTCAATAGAATAGGGTATTAAATAGTCAGTTCTTTCGTGTTTTAATTCAATATTAGAAAAGTAATTAATATCATTGGCTTTATTCTCAATCTTAAAATGCAAAGCAGGAATCTCTTTATCATAATAATCAAATTCAATTTCAGATTTTTGAGCAAACAAACAAATAAAATCAATATTAAAAATCCTTTCAATCTTTTTATCAAAAGTCCAAATTGCTAAATCACTAAAGCCTTTAAAATTACGGAATTGAGAAGCATGAGAACCTGTGATTACTCCTTTAGTTATTACAAAAAATAGCTTCGCATTTTTTTTCAAACAAACTTTATTTGCTTTATAAAAAAAGAGAGTAGAGACTTCTAAATTTAGAACATTTTTAGGATGTGGTTTTATTTCTAAATTTTCGGCTAGAGATTTAATTTGATTTTGATAATCTGTTGATTCTATATCTCTATATGTATACCATGGAGGATTTCCTATTACTAAATCAAATTTTGTATCCAGTTTACTTCCATCTTGAGATAAAAAATCAAGGATGTATAAATTAAGTTTTATTAAAGGGCCTTTTTCTCTTAAAATATATAAAAAATTAATCTTTGTAAAATAGATTGAGATAGGATTGATGTCATATCCATAGATTCGGTTGATCGCAGTAATTTTTTCTTCATTGCTCTTATCTTGTGAATTTATATATCTTAAGATTTCAACTAAAAAATTCCCTGACCCACAGCAAGGATCGAGGACTATATCTCCAAATGAATAAACTTCATGGACCATTCTTTTAACTAAAAAAGGAGGAGTATAGTATTCTCCAATTTTATGTCTTACAATAGGAGATATTATTTTTTGTATCAGATAATCAAATAAGTATTCAGGGGCAATATTTAAATTAAACACGTGATTAGACAATATTTCAATGAGTTCCCTCAAGATACTAGCTTCTTCTCTTACATCATATGATAAAATTGGTTCAAAATAATCAAATTTAAAAATTTCAATATTTTTATAAAGAGTTTCTGTTTTTTCTATTATCGTTTTATATTTTTTCATAGGATTTTCTTGTTTAAATAAAGGAGTATCATTTTCAAGAATTAACAAATGAATAAAATCAAGGCTTAACAAATAAAGTAAAGATAAAACAATATATAGTTTTAGATTAGCGTATTCACTCCCATATATCTTTTTGAAGTCTGTAACCCATTTATTAAAACTTTTATCGATGTGAATCTCATTTTTAATTAAATTTCTTTCAAACTCTTTTAGTTTTTCATTTATAATTTGTAGATCAAGATCTACATATTTATTTATGGTTAAATTCCTGACCAAAAACTATAACTCCTCTTTCTTTATTGCCTAAAATAATCAATGAATTAATATTTAAATATTAATTAGATATTTGTATATTATTTATTAACCAACAACAAAAAGATAAAATATAGTTTTGACTTCAACTGATATTAAAATCTCAAAAAAGTTTGAGAATGGAATTTTCTTTTCCTGTGAGATGTGTGGTACTTGTTGCAGAGGATTAGGCGAAGGGGAAGTATTCTTATATAAAAATGACATCAAGACACTTGCCAACCATTTAAATCTAAAAGGAAATTCTGGTTTGAGAAAATTTACAAAGAAGTATTTGAAAATAATAAATGATTCCTTCTTCTGGAGGAATCCAAAGACTAAAGAAGGTAAAACTTATCGATTTAAGACACTAGGATTTAAATTTACTGGTAAAGATGAACATTGCCACTTTTTAAAAGATAATAAATGTTCTGTTCATGAGGCTAGACCTTTCCAATGTAGAGCTTTTCCTATAGGTTGGAATATGCTTATAAATAGTTTAAAAAACTTTAAAGATTATTCAAAAAAATGTCCCGCTCTACAAAAATCACTTGAGAACCAAGGTTATTTTTACTCTAAAGATGAGATTATAAAATGGGCAAGACAAGAATATGAGATCGAGAAAAATTTTTTTATGAAAATGAAGAAAAATAATTTTGATATATTTAAAGTTTATAAATTTCTTCCAGAAGATATCACAAATAAGTAATTTATAGTTCTTCTTTATAATTACAAAAAATTGATAGCCAATATTTAAATTATTATGAATTTCTACGATACCGTAAAAACTTTTTTCTTTGTTTTACTAGTTCTATTGGTTTGATGTATCCCAATAGGTCATAAAAATTTACTCTTTGTTTTAATTCAGGTCTAAAAATAGATTTATAATACCATTTTTTCCAAAAGAATCTTAAGCTATTTAAAAAATTAAATATATCATCAATTTGGGTCTTAGAAATTTCTGTATAATTAGTGATTATTGGAATATCTTTATATTCTTCAATATTTCTTTTCGAAAGAAGTCCATCTTTGTTCAAGATGAAAACAGTTCCATTTAAATAGTTTTCATTTTCAATATTAAAACTAAGTCCTAAATATTTTGAAAAATCCATAAAATGTTGACTTATTTTTGTTTTTAGATAATTATTTTGAATATTATCTCGATTTTTATTTTTTACGAATGCTGTTAAATCTTTATTTGCATTTGATTTGTCGTCAGTTCCTAAAGCTTTGTAATATCTAATTTGGATGTGTGTAAAGATTAACATCTCAATATCTTCATAAAATTGTTGAACTTCCCTAAACAGAATTCTATCGTCCTTGATATGATCCCATATAATAAAGAACAACACAGCAATAGATAAACCCAAACTCAAAAATGTTAGAAAAATTTGATAATCAGCCATTTTATATAACTATTTATGATATTGATTTGTACAATTTTGTTATGGAATAAATATTTTTAATATATTTAAAGTATACAAATTTCTATTCTAATGATATATCTAATAAGTAATTCATAGTCCTTCTTTATAATTACGAACAGTCAAGATTATCTTTTACTAATTATTAGAATAATTTATAATAATTCAACTTTATGATATACATAAGGTTGCGAAAATTTAGTGCTTACAAGAGGTCTCAAGTTGAAAATAGGACTTTTTCTGTGTGATTGTGGTAGGAATATCTCAGGCGTCATTGACAATAATAGAATAATCGAACACTTCAGCAATTATCCAGATATCTATGTTATTGAGGACAATCAATATTTATGTTCAGAATTAGGATTAAATAAAATCATTGAAGAGATTAAACAGAATAAAATTGAACGTGTTGTTATTGCTGCATGTTCATTTAAATTACACGGACTTCTATTTCGGAAAACTGTTGAAAAGGCGGGAATTAATCGGTTTTTAATATCTTTCGCAAATATTAGAGAACAAAATTCATGGGTACATACCAATGAACCAGAGAAAGCTACAATAAAAGCAATTGATCAAATTAATATGGCAATAGAACAAGTAAAACTTTTAAAACCTTTAGAAGTTCAATATTCAAGTGTACTACCATCTTGCTTAATAATCGGGGGAGGTATTGCTGGAATAAAAGCGGCTTTGGTTATTGCAGATGCTGGCTATAAAGTTTATTTAGTGGAAAAAGAATCTACTATTGGAGGTCATATGGCCCTATTCGATAAAACTTTTCCTACTTTAGATTGTTCGATTTGCATTCTTGGACCATTGATGACAGAAGTCAATGATCATCCAAACATCGAATTATTAACATATTCTGAGGTGGAGAAAGTCGAAGGATATATTGGTAATTTTAATGTTTTTATTAAAAAGAAACCTAGATTTATCGTGGAAGAAAATTGTGTAGGGTGTTTTGATATCTGCCATGATGTCTGCCCTATTGATGTAGAGGATACATTTTTTCCAAGAAAAGCTATAGATGTTCCATATCCACAGGCTATTCCTCTATTTCCAAATATTCTAGAAGAATATTGTATTGGTTGTAAGGCTTGCCAACAAGCATGTGGAGATAGACTCGCAATAGACTTTGATCAACAACCAGAAAAAATTGATATAAATGTTGGTACTATAATTGTAGCAATAGGTTTTAAAACATTTGATCCTTCATTATTGGGAGAGCTTAATTATCAAAAATATCCCGATGTAATTACTACTATGCAAATGGAGCGATTATTTAACAATGATGGTCCCACCCATGGAAGAATCATAAGACCTTCCAATGGTCAACCTCCAAAGAAGGTATCTTTTGTATTATGCATTGGATCACGAAACAAAAAGATTCATCGTGATTATTGTAGCCAAGTATGTTGTAATGTAGCAATAAAACAAGCAATCTTACTAAAAAAAGAATATCCTGATGTTAAAATTAATATTTATTACACCGACATTAGAGCAATGGGCAAAAACTGCGAGGAATTTTATAATAGAGCTCGAGAAACGTTTAATACTAGATTTATTAAAAGCAATGTATCAGCTATACTCAAGAGTGACACTTCTGATGATTTAATAATAAGGGGTGAAGATGTGATTGAAGGTACCTTATTTGAGAATAAAGCAGATTTAGTAGTATTAGCAACAGGAATTGAACCAGCAGAAGATACCGATAATTTAAGCCAAATTCTAAATATTTCCCAAGATCCTTATGGTTTTTTATTAGAAAAACACTTAAAAGTGAAACCATCTGAAAGTTCAGTAGCAGGGATATATATAGCTGGAGCAATTCAAGGTCCTAAAGACATACCAAATAGTATATCTCAAGCTGAAAGTGCTGCCTCTAAAGTTATAAGTTTAATTTCTAGCAAAAAAGTTGAATTAGATCCACATGTAGTAACTTTTGAGAAAGAAAAATGCACTTTTTGTAGATTATGTGAAAACATTTGCATATATAACGCATTAAAAATTGAAGGAAAGGATTTAAAAATTATTCCAGCAAATTGTACGGGGTGTGGAGCATGTGCGGCAATGTGCCCTGAGGATGCTTTATATATCCCTGGTTTTACTAAATCTCAGATTAGTGTACAAATTCAGACTATTTTAAAAAAAAAGAGAGAATCCCCTCTAATAATTGCTTTTCTATGTAATTGGTGTTCCTATATGGGAGCAGATCTTGCTGGAATAAGTAAAATTACTTACCCAACAAACGTAAGAATCATTCATGTGATGTGTACTGCAATGTTGAATCCCTCTTTAGTGTTTGAGAGCTTTTTTCATGGTGCAGATGGTGTTTTAATTGCTGGATGTTATCCTCAAGATTGTCACTATCAGGAGGGATTTAATAAAGCAGCAACACGATACGAAAGTATTAAACAAATGTTAGCAGAAACAGGAATAAATGAGAATCGTATTAAAATTACTAGTATATCTGCTGGAGAAGGTGAAAAGTTTGCTCAAATAATTACCAAGCTCAAAGAAGATCTGGAAAAACTCGGTCCAATTCATCCAGAAGAATATTCAAAACCTATTTCAAGAAAAGAAAAAGTAGTAGATAAGGCTAAATTGGATGAAATATAAGATATAAGAATTTATTGCTATTTCTCTATAAATCTTATTAATTGATGTTGTTTATTATATAATAGCATGAGAATAAAATTCTAAATTCAATATCAGAGGGGATAATGTGAGAATTCGAGCAATTACAATTGGACAAATTTTGCCGTTCCTATACAAGAATGAAATAATACTATCCTTTTTACAAGAAAAACTTGAAAATTTTACTAACTTTAATAATGAAATATTAGATCAATTTGAGGATATTAACATACTTGTTGATACTAAACGAGTTTGTTCCCAACCACTTTTTAGTTATGATAATAAATTATTCTATGAGAAGAATTTAAAAGAAACATTGGTTGATATAAGTGAACAATTAAACTTTTTACAAGCTATATTCAAGGATTATGATATAAACTATTTTGCTTGCTGCATGATGTTGGCAAATCAAATTCAAGAGTTAGGAATTTTTGAGAAATTATTATTAAACGAAGTTCCTCAATTCGTTAAAAATAGTGAAAATTTTTTCACATCTTTACCATTAGCATCCACAGAAACTGGAATTAACATCGCAGCTTTAAAATCTAGTGCTAAAATAATCAAAAAGCTTTCAGAACCCGATCCTTTTACGAATTTGAGATTCTGTGTGTCATCTAATGTTAAACCGAACGTTCCCTTCTTTCCAGCTGCATATCATCTTTCTGAAAAACCCGGTTTTTCTCTTGCTTTAGAAATGGCAGATGTAATTATTGATGTTATTGATTCTTCTACTACATATAAAGATGTTCAAGACAACTTATTAATGAGATTTAATGAAATATACGATGAATTAACTAAAATTTCAATAAAAGTGGGAAGAAAGTACAATATTGAATTTAAAGGAGTTGATTTTTCACCGGCTCCTTATCCTATAATTGAAAAAAGTATAGGAACGGCAATAGAAAAACTAGGTATTGAATATTTCGGAGCTCACGGAACTTTAACGGGAATAGCATTGATAAATAATTCTATCCCACTTGATAAAGAGAATGTAATCGGATTTTCAGGTTTTATGCAACCTGTTTTAGAAGATTATATTATTTCCAAAAGACTAGCTGAAAACAAATTCAATATGGATTCTCTCTTGTTATACTCTACGATTTGTGGTACAGGACTAGATGTTGTCCCTCTACCTGGTGATATTACTGAAAAAGAATTATTTTATATATTATTAGATTTATGTACACTTTCTGTTAGGTTGAATAAACCTTTAACAGCACGTTTGATGCCAATTCCAGGCAAAGTTGCAGGAGATGATATTGAGTTCAATTTTGAATATTTTGCGCCTTCCAAAGTAATTGATTTTAGGAGATTAACTAGTGAACAAAAGAATGATATTTTTAATAGAAATGAGAAAAATTTGAAATTTCTTTAAAAAGATTTTTTAGATTATTAATCTAGATATTTTATGAAAAAAAGAAACACAAATAAAAAAATATTTTTTTTTATATGAGTGAAAAACAGAAAATTAAACGTTTACCACTATTTTATAAGGCTATAGAATATTTTGATAAATCAGAAACTCAAGAATTTCTAATAAACGAACAATTAAATAATATGGAAAATCGGAGAATCAATACAACATTATTAAGAGATGAAATGTTAAATGAGCTAAACAATTTAAAAAACCTTATTGATAATAATCCTGATTTAAAGTTAAAAGCTCTTACGAAGGAAGAAAAAGAATACTTTTCAAACTTTATAAAGTTTTACCAAATTTGTCCTATATGTTATCAATATAATCATTATCGTAATTTAAAGAAGCTATATTTCGACGAAGAGAATTCTTTTCTAAAAGAAAAGTTAATCAAATTCATGAATTTAAAAAGTAAGAAATTAAGTAAACTAAACCTTAGTTTTGGAATCCCTTGTTGTACCTGCTATAAAAAATTGATGAATGATTCATTTTAATCATCATTCTGTTATAAATAATCAATCACCCTTCCACTTTGAGTGATTTCATAATAAATCTTATTTTTTTCTTCAACTTTTTCAATACAAAAAGCCTTAATCAAGTAATCTATATTGTAATTAAGTGAAAATTCATCACTAATAACTTTTTCGTCCAAAAGAATACTAAATAATCTTTCTTTGGAAATTTTTTTGGTATTATTAACGATGGTTAATATTTTTCTCCGAATAGGATGATTTACCGCTTTAAGATATAAGTCATGGAGATATTTTGTGCCTTCCATTGTCTTACCATATTCTTCTATTGATTTGTAGTTCTTAAAATCGAATTCATCTGGCATAAATAGAGGAAATTCTTATTGAAATTAAGGTTTCTTCTTCTTATTCTCAAAATATAAGACTAACCAAAATTATTGATGGGGTTTTTAAATACAATGTGATATTATCTCATAGTTGATAAAAAAATTCATACAAAAATATTGAAAAATGGAGAGAAGAAATATAATAAAAAAAAATCAAGTAGAGCCACAGTTTAATAAAAAAGCTATTCTCTCTGAAAAATTAGAAAGCTTATGGGAAAAATCTTCTGATATTAGAAATTCAAAAGATCAAAAGAAAAAATTAGTATTAAAGCTAGAAACTCACGGTGTAGAAAATAGAAAGATTCAACTTAAATTAGAAAGTAGTAATTCACAAGTTAATTCGAATAATTATAATCTCCTCTCAGAACTATTAAAAGGATTTTTTAATTCGAATGGCAAGTTAGAATAAATTAGTTGCACGTTTTATCTTATTTTCGATTTCTTAAAACAATATTATATTGTTTATTAAGAAGAAAAATATTTTATTCAGGGACACCTATTTCTTCTTTAATTTTAAAATTTATTAAAGAAGTTGATGTAAAAAAATGGATTTTAATGAGATTAAAAGTCTCCTTGGACCTGAAGCTGAAAATCTTTTAAATCATATATGTACAGGAATTCCGAAGGATATGATTCATTTTCCAGGACCAGATTTTATTGAAAGGGTTATGGAACATTCAGACAGAAACAATTTGGTCTTAAATAATATGAATAGGTTGTTTAATCAGCGTGGTCGTTTAGCTGGAACTGGTTATCTTTCAGTATTACCTGTAGATCAAGGTATCGAACATAGTGGTTCTGCCAGTTTTGCTGTGAATCCATCCTATTTTGATCCTGAAAATATAATCAAATTAGCCATAGATGGGGGATGTAATGCTGTTGCCTCGACATTAGGGGTGTTAGGATCAATTTCTCGTCGTTATGCTAGAAAAATTCCGTTTCTTGTAAAAATAAACCATAATGAATTACTCACCAAACCTGCTATTTCTGATCAAACTCTATTTGCAAATGTCGATCAGGCATGGTCAATGGGCGCTGCCGCTGTAGGAGCAACAATTTATTTTGGCTCAAAAGAATCAAGACGCCAAATTCAAGAAATTAGCGAATCTTTTAGATATGCTCATGAATTAGGCTTAGTTTGTGTTCTATGGTGTTATCTCAGAAATACAGAAGAATTTATTAAAGATGGAAAAGATTATCATACTGCGAATGATTTAGAATCACAAGCAAATCATTTGGGGGTCACTATTGAGGCAGATATAATAAAACAAAAGATTTCCACCTTAAATAGGGGTTTTTTAAACCTAAATTTTGGTAAAACAGATAAATTAGTCTATGAAAAATTAGCTACGGATCATCCGATTGAGTGGAACCGATACCAGGTTGCCAACTGCTATATGGGGCGAGTTGGTCTAATTAATTCTGGAGGAGAGTCTGGTGGTAATGATCTTCAAGATGCGGTTAAAGCTGCAGTAATAAATAAACGATCTGGTGGAATGGGTCTAATACTTGGGAGAAAAGCCTTTAAAAAGTCAAAACCTGAAGGGATTAAAATTCTTAATGCTGTACAAGATGTTTATTTAAGTAATGATATTACTATAGCTTAGGAATTTATGTCGCTTTTTTTTATTTTTTTATTTTAAATTAAATTAAAAATAAAAAGCAAAATTACATTATTCATCCTATTAGAATCAAAATTATATATAAGATTATTATGGGAAAAGATAGATATATTAGACCTGATCCAAATGTAAATCCTTATAAAGTTAAAAGAGAAACACCACAACCAACAAGATCATTTATAGATTTCAATACACGAAGGATATGTCCTGCTTGTGGAAATGATATTAAAATTCTTCATAATTTTTGCAAGTATTGTGGTGTCGATCTAAGCGCTATAGAGCCAATTGGGAATTCTGATGAAGTCTCAAAACAACTAGCAATAACAGCAACAACAGATCCTGATGCTGAGGTAAGGAAAGAAGCTGTTGATACTTTGGGTGATTTTGGGGAGACAAAAGTATTAGGAGTATTAACATATATATTATTACATGATCCAGATGAGAATGTACGATTAGAAGCTGCTGACGAGCTAGGAGATTTACACCATCCATATAGCTTAAATGCCCTAACGAAAGCTCTGAAAGATGTAAGCCCGCTTGTAAGGAAAGAAGCGATAGAGGGATTAAAAAAGATTAAAAAGAAAAACAAGCCTAAAGATATGGATAAGGGAAAACCTGGGTATGACGATAAGGAAGAATCTAAAGATGAGAATAAGGGAGAACCTGAAAAAGAAGATGAATAAGAATCTAATGATATAATGAGATTAAGGTTTAAGTTTTTATTTAAATTTTACATTTAATTTTCTAATTTTTTGTTATTACTTTTAGGTACTTTTCAACTTAAACCTAAATTATTGTTCTTGTTTTTCTTGAGTTTCAATTTCTTTTGAGTCTTGTTTCATCGAGGCAGGTTTGGGTGGCATTGGAGTCAATGAGGTTTTCTTTCCGGTGGTTGAACTCTTATTTGGTGTTGGTTTCGTAGTTGTCTTTTCAGGTGTAGCACTTTGCTTTGGCTTTTCTTCTTTTTTTAATACTTCTACAGCTTCAACCATACCCTTATTTTTATTTAAATAGACTCTTAATTTATGATCATCTAAATCCATCATTTCCTTAGGAACTTTCTTGACTGGTTCCCATACAATTTCTTCTACATCTTCACCGAAAACTTTTGAAATCTTAGTTACAGCAGCAAATAATGTATGACCAAGAATTAGATTTTGTCTTTTATAATTATTGGGAACTTCATTTTCAAGTATTTTTTTCTTAATTTGCTTTTGTTCTGCATCAGAAAATCCTGCAATCAATTTTGGCTTTTGAATGATAGAGGACATTACAACATCGCTACTTATATCTTGGAGCGCTGGTGAATAGTAAACACCTTCAGTTTTTCCTTTAGTAATTTGTTTTGCTTCTTTCATTCTTTCTCTTTCAATGTTTCGTATGTACCGCATATCAGGCAATCTTTCAGTAACTTCCATTGATTCTAGTTGAAAGGCTTCTAAAAATTCTTGAAGTTCATCCCCTTGATCTATAGATACTATTTTACAGCGATGATATCGAGGATCTTCTAACAATTCTTTTTGTAATTCACGTGCAACTCTAGAACTAATAAATCTCTTCCTTACTGGAGATTTCGCTCCCTTCCAAATATATATTCTTCTTATATCTTCTCGGATGATAACTAAGACCTGCTCAGGATTTAAATAGTTCTGGAGATCTTCTTGTTTTATATCTAATTTCGTTCTTTCCCCATCATTCTCTAAATCAAAAACTAGAAATTCTTCATAAGTTATTGTCATATTGATTTCTCATTTATTGAAGTACTACAAAAATTAAAAATCTATTTCTATGTTTTAAAGTTCTTTTAAAGAAAATATTGAAATACATTAATAAAAATTTTTTTAATTATGACCTTGTTATAACTATGTTATGGAAAAAAGAATAAAAAAAATAATGAAATTAGGGAATTATGAAATTACTAGAAAACGAAATTATGGGGTGAATCGTGTAATACATTATCTATAGATAAGACAAACCCAAGTAAAATCCTTCGATCAGTTTCATTATCTAATATTTTTAAAGCATATGTGTCCTTAAAATCTAACAATCCACTAAGAAAGATGTCTCTCCATTTATCGGCTTTCTCGATTTCTGCAATTGTTTTTCCTGTTGAAACATCATATACTTTGTAGGACCATCCCATAAATTTACCTTGTGCTCTATACCATTGAGTGCCATCTGGAGCCTCTAAATAAAAGACAGGTCGAAAAAATGATAAGATTTTCTTCTTAATTCTCGCTATCAATTGTCCATCTGGCGTTTTCAAATCCTGAGCTCCACGAGCAGATACAAGTTTAGCATGAATTGTAGCTGAAATTGTTCCATCAACTTCTTGAAGTTCAACTCTCCGTCTAACGCTTAAAAAAATTCTTTTCATTCTACCGATTACTTGATTATTTTCATCTAAGATTTCACCGCTACCCCAGTCCCAATACTTCTCTTTGAGGATGTAATAATTCCGGTTAAGGTCAAACAGTCCACCAGGGCGATGTTGAGACTTTGGAGTCGGAGTTATTGTTGTTTGGGTCGATACTTGTTCAGAACTAGCTCTAGGTGGAAGCTGATTTCCACAACTTTCACAAAATTTTTGATCAGGGTCTTTTATTTCCGCTCCACACATATTACAATACATTGGAACCAAGTTTTTTTTATAAATTATTATGCTAAAAATGGTAATTCTCTTTAATAAAGTTAAGGGATTGAAAGAGGTATATAATTTTCTTAAGAAAATGTTTTTATTCAATAAGGCTTAATTTATACATAATAAATTAATTAGGAAAATAGAATGTCAACGCCAAGCATTCCTAATCTATTAAAATTCAAAGATTATATAACTCTTCTTGGTACTACACTTGGAATTATTGCATTGGTATGTGCATGTATCGGAACTTATAGCTTTCTTTCTTTAGGATTTTTTCTTATATCTATAACACTTGGCACAGATTTAATTGATGGTTATATTGCTCGCAAAACGGGGACAATAAATGAAATGGGTAAAGAGTTGGATTCTTTAAGCGATTCTTTAACTTTTGGGATAACTCCCGCAGTTTTAACTTATCAAGCTTTTAAAACAGGTGAATTAATAGACATCTTCATAGTTGTTGGTTCTATTTGTTTCGCATTAGGAGCGATGCTCAGATTGGCAAGATTTAATATCTCTAAATCTCCAGGTTATACCGGAGTGCCTACTCCGTTAAGTGCTTTATCATTAATTACTTTTTTTTATGCAAATTACTTTTATGCCTTTGCGAGGGGAGGTATAGATTATCCATTTCTTCTGCTTTCTTCTTATTTGATTCCATTTTTCATGATATTAATCGGATGGTTTAATATAACTACTTACATAAAGTTTGGTGAAAAAGATAAGAGTGTTTATTTAACATTCTTGATTGTTGCCCCCTTATGTCCAATTTTTGGAATTATTGGTATTCTGAATCCCAATTTTTTAGTTTCAATTATTGTCTCAATATTTTTTCTTGGTTGTTTTGTATTTATATTAATATTTTTCATTAGAGGATTTCTTGTTTATACAATAATGATTAGAAATAAGGAAAAAACGCCCCAATAATAAAAGATTTTTATAATAAATAAGTTATTGAAATAATTTCTGCTTCCAATTATTAATTAGTTCGACTATTTGATTTTTTTCATTTTGATTTAGCAGTTTATAATGAGTTTTATATTCATTTATGGTACTTCGTAATTGATGTAAAATAACTGAGAAGCCCTTTTTCTCTAGAATTAGGTCTGCTATTTTTTGCAATTCTAAACTAAATTCTTCTCCCCTTAAATTATTCAATTGCAAAATAAGATTATTAAAAGCGTCATTGATAAACATACCTGCTTCGTCACCAGCTTTCGGAAGGATAGTTAAATTTTTTTTTAGTTTTTGAGTTAAATCTGTAATTTTTTCCTTAGGTGTTGAAGTTTCAGCAATAATTTTTTGAGGTTTTGAAATTTTCTCTTGGTTTTTAATAGATTCAATAACCTGTTTTGGAACTTCTTTTTCTATTTTTTGAGTGGTAACTTCATTAGTTTTAATGGGTTCAGTTTTTATAGGTACTTTAGGTTTTACTTCCTTGATTATTGTAGGCTTTATAGCTGCAACTTTCGTGGGGGTTGTTGTTTGAATTTTTGTCTGTTGAGCAGCATAATAAGTATCTGAATAGGCAGCGGTCCATGTAGTATCTACAATAGTCCCCAAAATATTTATTAAAGGTTCAAAATTACTTCCAAATCCAATAAAATCTTCTAGAGGTTCTTTCTGATTATCTTGAATTAAACCGATAACGATCTGATCATCATCTCCTTTTAATGCAATAATATTTTCATTTTGTAGAGTTTTATACTCTAAATTTTTTATGGTTTTTAATTTCTTAACAAGACTATTAGTGTGTGCTTCTGAAGAGGCGATCTTTATTTTTAAGCTTCCAGATTGTTTTCCAAAATGTTCAAATGCAAGATGATTTTCAAGATTCGGAACAATAAGAAAGAGAGTTTTATTTTTGTTGTTAATTAACTTCTGAATCTCTTCATTAACATTAGTTATACTTCTTATCATCCAAATATCATCACTTAATGTCCTATCAGAACAAAGCAACTCAAAACTATCTTTCATTACACTTTCAATAGGTTTATTTAATTTTGAGACTTCATTTATAGAATTTCTAACTATAACATTTAGATTCTCTGTGATTTTGCTTTCAAGGGCTTGCATTTCATTTAATAGATTTTCTTTATTCTCTTTCATCATCCCGAAAATAGTATTCATTTTTGTTTCAAAATTATTTAACATGTTTAATAGTAGCATTTTAAAATCTTCGCGATATTGAAAAACTGAATCCATTATATTATCAGTTGATTTATTTGTTTTACTAAACTCATCTTCTATTTGATTATGTAATTTATTAAGAAAATTTCCGACCATCTCCTCTAGTCTTGCTTTAAATAATTCTTCAATTGCCTCTATAATTTCTTTCTTATATTTCTTGAATTCTAATGAATTAATTTTTTTTGTTAGATCATCTTTAAGATTTGAAATTAATTTTAAAAGATCTGAAAATTGTGTTTGTGTAATACTTTGAATTTGTTGATGAATTTTAGAGAGTTCCTTTTTAAGCTTATTCAGATCTTCCATACCCTCGAAAATATCTTCAATTTCTCTTTTCTGAATAATATTATCTTCTTCAATATCATTTTTAATTTCTTGAAACTTGTTGAAAATAGAATCCATATCAATTATTCTATTGCGCTTAAAGATTTGTTTTAACGAGTTAGCTATTAATTCTTGAATTGAACTTTTAATTTTTGTTAAATTCGCGTCAATATTCTTATAATATGTGATTATTGGTCCAAAAGGGGGGATTGTTAAATATTTTAAAAGAATTTCTTTTTTTTGAGGGATTAGTTGAATTATTAGGTCTGAATCTATAAGTTCATTAAGACAATTTAGGAATTCTTCTTCAGTAATTTTTGGAACCATTGAATAAAGTTCATAATATGTAAGAGGGGTTCTTCCTATTGCCTTAATATATATATCAATTGCATCATTTGAGAGTCCTAATTGTTTTAAAAATTCGTTCATATTGAAATATCACAAAATTTTTTTGATTTCTTTTAATAAATTTATAAACCATATGATTTTTTATTAATAACTATTTTTTTTAATTTATCTTTTATAATAAGTTTTTAAAGAGGTTTTATCTTTATGATTATTAATAATTAACTGAAGTTTAGAATATGAGTGAGATTATTGACTGAAGATGTTTATTTTTACTTAGACTTAACTAAGGAGATATTAAGAAAGAAAGAACTTATAAAAGCTATTAAATATTATATTGAGGAAAAGAATAAGGCTAATATAAAGGGTCATTATTCCCTTCTTGTTTTTCAAGAAAAAGGAAATCCTATTTTCATAACTGATAAGAAAGAAGCTAGTATAATTACTAATGCAATCGAAGAAAATTGGAAGTTTAGACCGAAAAAAACAAGTTATTTTGAAAATGGTTTATTTTATATTTTCTCTTATATCGCTGAAACAGTAAGAAAAAAATCAAAATTTAACCGGATAATTGTTATCACAGATACTCCAAGTGATCTTGGTACTGAATATCAAGAAGCATTATTTAATTTAGTTTCAAAAATAAAATATTTTCCCACCTTTATAGACATTATAAGAATCTCTGAGAAGGACACTAGGTTTTATAGTGATGATGTAAAATTAAATGTATTGGTAAGTGATACCAAGGGTGGAATTTTTTATGTAAAAGATAGAAAAGAATTTTCAGATGTTATTAAAAAGCTAGTAAAAGCTAAACAACTAGTCAGTACTTTTGCAGATCGCCCAGATCATATAAAAATTAGTAAAGAAGACTTTGCTTTTTATGATAAATTAGCTCGGAAACTAAAAGAACCTATCAATGCAACAGGTTTAAAATGTCATTTTTGTCGTAAAGAAGTTTGTCCAATATGTGGAGAACTCAGTGACATTCCTTTATTATGTGATTCATGCAATACCAGCTTTCATCAGTGTTGTGTTATTAATTATACAATTCAAAACAATATCGGTATCCCACACATTTTCCGATGTCCAAATGTTAATTGTGATGTTTTACTTCAAATAGATCAAGATTTAATTGTTGAAGCTTCAATTGACGATGATAAAACAAAATCTGTAGAAGGTTTTCTAGAAATAGATGATTTAGAGCAGATTTTTGAGAGCGATGAGATGGATAAATCTTCCATTGAATTAGAGAAAACAGGAGATGAAAAATTAATAGACCCAGTATCTAAAGATCAACCTAGAAAAGTAAGGATCGGGGGATATTTTGGAAAGGTTTATACGGTAAAGAAAGTTGGAGATAAAATAGTATATGAAAAAACTACTAAAACTTCTTTAGAACCTACATCAAAAACAGGGATTAGTAAATCTAGAGAATCAAATGAGGAGAAAAAGGAACCAGATTTTAGGATTTGTCCGGAATGTGGAACACCAATAACATCAAATGAACAATTTAAATGCCCGAAATGTGGGATTAAATTATAATTTGAAATTATTAAATTCTTATTAATAATACTTTTGTTTAATATAAAAATATGGATTTTAATAATATAAATAAAAATAAATACAATTTCTATTATTATTCTTTTATAATTTTTCAATATGCTTATAAATTAGATTTGTCTTTGATGTAAAATGATAACAACCATAAATTCAGAGGAATTTATATTTTACATAGATTTAACAACGGATTTTCTTAAAAAAAAGCATTTACTGAAAGCTTTAGGAGCATTTATTAAAGAAAAGAATAAATTTAACGCTTTAAGCTCTTATGGTATAGTATTTTTTCAGAAAGATGATAACCCTATTACTGTTTATGATTTAAAGGAAACAGAAACTGTGTTAAATACTATAAATAACGCGTGGGACACTCGTGAAGTTGAACATAGCTATTTAGAAAATGGCTTATATGAGATCCTCGCTTATATTTTTAGAAGAAGCCAAAAAATTAAAAAAGATTATCGTGTTGTAATTATTTCAGATACTCCCAGTACATTATCTGAGGAGTATCATCTAGCTCTTTATGATTTGTTGATTAAGGTTAAAAAGTTCTCAGCTTTTATTGATATTATTAGAGTTGGAGACAAGAAATTCTATAATGATGATGTCAAACTGAAAGTGATTTCAAGTGAAACCCATGGAGGGACATTTTATTGCTCTGATGAAAAACTCTTCCAGAATATTCTTGGATCTTTAGTTCAAAGCAAAAAAGAATTTAAAATAATTCATCCTGATGAAGAAGATCAAATATTAATTGAAGATCAAATTTTTTATGAAAAGTTAGCTGTAGATTTAATCACTATCTCTCCTGATGATGAAGAAATTTGTACAATCTGTGAACAAGAAATTTGTCCAATTTGTGAAGCTCATTCTGATGAAATACATAAATGTTTTAACTGTAATACCAAATTTCATAGTTGTTGTGCAGCAAAGTACTCTCTTGCTAAGAATATCGGCTTTAATCATTTATTTAGATGCCCACAATGCGAAACGCTATTAAAATTAGATGAAGAATATGTCAATATGATATATGAGGAAGAGCTAGAAGAAGAATTGGGAGAAGTAACTATAATTGAGCACCCTGTAGAAGAAGAATATATAGCAGAAGAACCTTATGAACAATTGGAGCAAGACCCATATGAAGAAATAGAGTTAAAATCTTTAAAACCCCCTCCTATTCCACGACCAGAAATGAAGAAAAAAGTACGAGTTGGAGGGTTTTTTGGCAGAGAGATAGAAGTAAAAGTCAATAATAATAATAATAAAATAATAGAATTAGCACCTCAGGATTTAACACCACCTGTTGAACTTGAAGAACAAATTTCCATTACAACATTAAATCCTCCAAAGAAAAGAGGAACAGTAAAAGTATGCACAATTTGTGGTGCAACACTCCAACTTCACGATCCAAAAATTTGTCCTGTATGCGGAGCAAAAATTGATTAACTTTTAAAATTAATAACAATATGAAACTTTTCTATCTCGTGCTCTGAATGAATCGCTTTTCAGCGTCTTTTAATTTCTGCCATTTTTTCCTCTCTGAACGTAGCTTAAAGAGATCTATGTCCTTATAAATAATATCTTCCTCCATTGCAGGAATAACTCTTTCTGTACGTTCCTTTTCTGGTGTATAGATAAGGGAATCTCCATAGTCTGCAACATTAGCAAAAAAAGTATAGGCATAAATAGAGCGACGAGCATCAAAATGTACTGCTTTAAAATCAGCTGTAACAGGTGTTAGGACAGGATTTAAAATTATATCGATTGGAGGTTCGAAGTTTTTCAATTCTACTCTAAAGTCCATATCCAGAAAATCGCGGCAAATAACAATAACCATTCTTCCATACTTTGTATTACATACAAACGTTTTTCGAGGAAGATTACCTGTTTTTATTCCTTCTTTAAACTTTCTTCCCTCAAGACTTATAAGGGCAGGAATGTGTTTTTCTTGTTGCCAAAGAATCCCTTCAGGACCAATAACAGAGCTTATATTACTTCTTGTTTCAATGTTATGATATGAACCAGGAATAATATACATTTCATACTTTTTAGCAAGATCTGATATATCTTCAAGAAATTGTTTATATTTAAGATCTACAGTCATTTCAGGAAAAAGTAAAACATCCACATTTGCTTGATAAGCTTTTTGAACCATTTCTTTAATTTTCGATTTAATTTCATTAACTTTCTTATCTTTCAGAGTTAATAGTCCAGTTGGTTTTTCATCATAAAACTCATTCAATATATCTCCAGTAGTAGAAATACCTATCTGAGCAACCCCCACTCTTACTTTATCAATTTGCTTCTCAGGCTGCCCAATTAATAAATCTTTATAAATTAATTTATATTTCTCTTTAATTACTTCTTTTATTTCTTCTGAATCATACTCTTGTGTATAACTACTCACCTCACTTAATTTTGGAGATTCACTAGTTTCAATAGGACAAGCTGGGGCAATTATACCAACAGTACTTTTTGTTATCGCAGGTTGTATTATTGTATTTAAAGCAGTCAGAATTATTTTTTTCTCTTTCAATACCATATCTAATCTTTCTATGAGTTCTCTTTCTTTATTTTTATAACCTGCTTTAGCGAAAAGTTCAGCAGCAGACTTAAGGAACCCAGATCCTATTTCTAAAAGTTTATTTTTTTCCTCAAGATCTACTTCTTGGTCTGCTCTAATTAAATGCCAACTTGCATCAAAATATATAGAGGTGGCTAATGCCCACTCTGCTCCACTTTCAAATCCACCTTTATTATAATAAGTAGCTGATTTTCTAAGTATTATTTTGATTTTTGTATATATTTCTGCTTTTATTTCTGTTTTAATTGTTGCATCAAATTTGCAGCCAAGCTCTAAAGCTTGACAAAATGATGAATTACCCAAAGAAAGCATTTTTAATTTATTTTCAATAAATAAATTACTAGCTTTATCAAATAAGGATGACGCATTCGAATATCTTTGAAAATCTTCAGAATTCTCTGCTAGTTCCATGTTTTCCCAAGCTTTGCAAAGGTAATAAACTGCTTCTAATTCTCTCCTTTCTCTCTCTAATTCAAATTTTGTGCATATGTATTTAAATTGCGAAGCTGCAATAGAAAATTTTTCTCCTGCAGTTAGATGTTTTCCATTTTTCCCGAAAATTCTCGCATTTTCAACATCTACTCTAGCATTAGAATAATTAATTCTAATCTTTGCTACATTAATCAATTTTTTAATACGATCTATTTCCATTTTATCCTTGGATTTCTGTATAATAGTATCCAATACATTTAATGCAGTATTGAAATATTTACTACTTGCAACAAATTTTTCTATAGCGTCTGAATGTTTTGCTTGTTTACTTAAATGCTCTGCTTCCTCTAAATAAATCCACGCATGATAATAGGAAGCTTCAAAACTATAACTGGCTAAACTTTTCAAGATCTGACAGGCATTTTCATAACATTCTTTTGAATTAATGTGATTCTCTTCTTTATGAAATAACTTAGCTGATTCAATTTCTGACCAGGCCTCAGCATATAATATTTTTTCTTTAGTTCTTTCTCTAAGTGGTTTATATTTAATACTTTTTAATGACTTAGAATACAAATCTTGAGCTTTATTATATAACTCAGCAGAAGACTTATTATTTCCTAATCTATCTTCTATACGAGCAATATATTCACATGTAGCAGCAGCATAAGAAAAGCGACCACTTTCAATACTTTCATTAATTAAATTACTAAAGATTTGTTTTGCTTGTTCTAAAGGTTCTATTTTTCTTGAAATTATTCCAATATCTTCTAATAACAATCCTAATCGGATTTGTCCAATCAGTCCTGCTGTGTAAGATTCCGGTGTATATTCTAAATATTTTTTAGCTGCTTCAGCAGCCGAAGATAACATGTTTATCTTATTTTCTTCATCTATAGCTAAATCTACAAGAGTTTTATATGCTCTATACATCGATGAATAACCTGCTGCTCGAACCAATCCACCCTCAAACTCTTCACCAATTTTTACTGCTTTTTGAGCATAGCTAAGCATTTTTTCAGAATATTCATTTTGCTCTTCTTTCAGACTCGAAAGATGTATTAATTCTGAATAACAATATGTCAACATCTGATAAGGCCATGCTCGATATGGTAAATCAGGAATTAATCTTAACGCTTCTTCTGCATATTTTATACCTTGTTTGGCATAGGATTTTCTTTGCTGAATAGTAAAGAAACTTCTTTGAGCCATATTTGCATAATAAAATACTGGTAAGAAAGATGCATAGAAACCTATATAATTGGGGGGTCTGGAGTAAACTTTACCTAATTTTAGTATTTCATTGACATCTTTATAAATCCTCTTTTGAACATAATTAACTTTTCGTTGAAAAAAAGCCCACCAATTGATATAAAATATTGATATGATCATTAAATGCTTAATATTAGCTTTTGTTGCGTAATTTAAGGCTTTTTCAAGTAGATCAATTCCTTTATTAGACAAATCCCTCTGCTCTATCTCATTTTTAATAAAATGACAGGCATAAGCACAATATATCTGTCCATAAGAAAAATATATCATACTATATGCTCTGTCATTTTTAAAATCTTCAAATATTTCTAATATATTACTAATCTTTTTCAATGTATTCAGCATGAAGTTTTTTAACTTCTTATCATTTTTAAAATTCTTAAAATATATTTGAAAGAAATAAAAAAACATAATGCCTATTATAATTTCACCCGTATATCTGATACTTTTAACCTCTATTGCAGAATTAAGAGCTACATCTATTAAATCTGAATATTTTTGATAGTAAGGATCATACTCAGATTCTTCAGATACATAATTTATCATCATGGATATATATAAAAAAGCTCTACTCTGAGTTCTTGCTTTACTTTCATTGTCTCCTTTTTGAGAGTATAAGTCACTAGCTTCAAGGAAGAATTTATATGCATTCTTTAATGCTTTCTTTACCTCCTCAATAGATTTTGAGATAAATACTTGAGCATATAATTTATCTCCCATACATTCCAGTTCTTCTTCCTTAGACCCAATCTGATTAAATAATTTTATTGCTTTATCATAGGCATTAACAGCATTCTTACATCTATTACTTAAATCACCAGGTGAATCTACCGTTTCTGAAGCCATTATGTTAACGCCACCTAGTTTTTTATAAGTAAATGCCACTTTATCACTCATATCCTGTTCTAAAAAGTAATTTAAAATTTGCTCATAAAGTTTTTCTGCTTCTATCCAATTATAATTATTCTCTTCTAACTGTGCTTGTTCTAATAGGGTTTCAACTTTTTTCTTTTCAGCCATTCACCATCAATTTCTGAGAAAATGAATTTAATTATTAATTATTTTAAATTGTGATTAATATGAATATATATTCTCTTTCTTATTATTAAAGATATTATATATTTAAATCTTCAACCTCAACAATTCCACAAATCATTGTTTCTTTTACAGCACTAAAAGTTTTATCCTTCCTCCAAGAATATTCTTTTAAAAGTGCCAAAATTTCATTGATTTTTTCTTTATGAAAATCTAATAAACTGATAGTAAAACAATCTTCAGAATTATCTCTTAAAAAATATAATTGATATGCCTTATATGGTTTGATTTCAAGTATTTTTAACCTTACTTCAATCTTGTCAAATTCAGACCAATATTTATGAAATCCAGAAGCATCTGGTAATAAAATTTCAATTTTTTCTTCAGAAATAGAAAATTTTCTCAATTTAGGAGGATTATTTATCCAGTTGATAAAATACATTGCCATTATTAAAATTAAAAATGTGCTAATAAGAACTGTAATAAGAGACCCAGGGAAAGAAACCATAAAAAAAATATTCAAAATTGCCAGAATACAGATAATTGGCAAACTAACATAACACGGAATAGAAATGAGAGATAATTTTTCACCAGAAAAATCAACTATTTCAATTTTATCTGACTCCATTATTGTAAATATACATTAATCGCCTTCAAATATAAACTTTAATAACAATTTTCTGTTTTTTATAAATATTTAAGTGATTGCATAATAATTAATATCTTAAACCTTGAGAAATTACTAGATTTTCTAAAGATAATAGGATGATTTAATTGGGAATTGAAATTCGAAATATGACTAAAGATGATGAATATTATGTTGGTACCTGCACCCATGTTAATGAAAATAACATAGAACGTGAAATGTCTGCACGACGCCGTATTCCTTGGCTCCGAAGTATGGAAAAACATGGTTTGGTAGTTAAAGTTGCTTTATTAGATGGTGTTCATGCAGGTTTTTTATATATTATGCCTATAGAGATAAATCCTTGGGATATACAAGGTAAGGATTTATTGATCTTTCCATGTTTAGTTTCACAATCTAAGTTTGCTCGACAAAGTATAGGAAAACAATTAATTAAAGCAGCAGAACAAGAAACTTATAATAAAAAACGCAAGGGGATAGCCACTATAGGATACTTTTGGGATTTTTGGTTTATGCCAGCGGAATATTTTACTAAGCTTGGATTTCAAGTAGCAGCAAAACGTGGAATAGAAGCAATTCTTTGGAAGAAGTTTGATAAAACTGCTGAAGTTCCTGAGTTTAGAACTGAAAATTATCATTTCAAATCTATTGAGGGTAAAGTCGTTATAGATTTATTTTGGAGCACTTTTTGTTTAACTAGTGATGTTGAGGCGCAAAGAGTCAGAGAAGTAGCTTCAGAATTTGGAGAAGAAGTTATCCTTAATGAATATTCTGCTGATGATCAATCAGTTTTACAAAAGCATGGTATATCTCGAAGGATATATATTAATGGAAATATGATTGAAGTAGGACCAGAGATAGAGAAAGATAGACTTAGGAATGAGATTAAAGAAGCAATGATTAAAATGAAATAGAGAGGGATTAAATGTTTGCACAAGAAGAATTAGAATTTTATTGTAAAAATAGACCTAAATCATATAAACTATGGCAAAAAGCACTTAAATGTTTACCGGGAGGCATTTCTCACAATATCAGAACATTTGGGTTGCCCTCAATCGGAGCTTTTCCAGTATTTATTAATTCAGCTAATGGAGCTTATCTTAAAGATATTGATGATAATGAGTATATTGATTGCTGGAATGGACATTTTGCTATGATACTAGGTCATAATCCTCCAGAAGTTCAACAATCACTAAAAGAATATTTAAAATATGGATGGCATTTTGGAACTAATACAGAATATCAAGTAAAACTTGCTGATATGATTATTCAGGATAACATCGGCATTGAAAAAATGAGATTTTGTGTTACTGGAACTGAAGCGACTATGTATGCTTCGCGATTAGCCCGAGCATTCACTAAGAAAAGAATTATAGCTAAAGCTAAATTAGGATGGCATGGTGCAAATGATACATTGTCATATGATATTGGAAGTTTAATTGGGGGCGAATTCCCTCCAGGGCTCCTTAAGGCTGAAAAAGCAGGAATAATGACATTTGAAATAAATAATGATAGCACATTTGATTTAATTAAAGAAAATGCAGATAATTTAGCAGCAATAATTTTAGAACCTATATTAGGAGGAGGAGGCGGTTTTCCTGTGGAATTAGAATTTTTAAGAAGGTTAAGGGAAGAAACTGAACGCTATAATATTCTTCTTATTTTCGATGAAGTAATTACGGGGTATCGCTTCACAGATGCTTTATTTCAGAATGAATTAAACATAATACCTGATTTAACTACCATGGGAAAAATCATAGGGGGAGGTATGCCGATAGGAGCTATTGGTGGAAGAAAAGATATTATCGATCAATCCAGCCCAGAAATAGAGAATCAAGTGTTAATTGGAGGTGGAACATTTTCAGGATATCCACTCAGTATGATTGCAGGATTAAAAACATTAGAAATATTAAAAAAATCTCATAAAGACTACCTACGGATAAATGAAGAAGGTAATAGACTGTTAAAGGATCTTAATCACTTCTTCAATGAAGAGGAATTACCATTTATTGCTATTGGCCATAAATCAATGGTACTATTACATGCACTCTCAAAATGGATTGAAAGTCCGTCTATACGAGAAATAATAGAGTTTAAAGACAAAAACCGAGAAGCCTTACTCCAATTAGCTCTTTTTAATCGAAACATATCAGGGTTACATGGTTTAGGCTCAATTTCAATGGCACATAGT
This sequence comes from Candidatus Hodarchaeota archaeon, assembly GCA_048886305.1. GTDB lineage: Archaea > Asgardarchaeota > Lokiarchaeia > Sigyniarchaeales > SOKP01 > Loki-b32. The sequence goes on along the minus strand of JBHLKV010000008.1, from coordinate 11,138 downwards.
CATGAAAATATACTTCAAATACAAAAAGTTGTTGAGGAAATCGCATATCCCATTTCTCATTCAATTTTTAATTAAATTTAGCAAGATATAGTATTCAATTATGGTGGTCATGTGAACAAAAAATTTGATGTAATCCTAGTAGGATTGGGGCCAATGGGTAAAATAATAGCAAAGCTGCTTATTAACCGTAAAAATGCTAATTTAAAGGGAGTTGTTGATATTAATCCTCAACTTGTAGGCAAAAACTTAAGTAAAATTCTTAAAATGGAACCATTAAACATTATTATCGAATCTGATTTAGATTTAATCCTTTCCAAAGAGAAGGTTGATGTCGTTATTGTCGCCACTTCCTCTTCTTTAGAAAAAGATGTAGCTATAATCAAAAAAGCAATCAACGCCAAAAGCCATGTTATATCAATATGTGAGGAATTATCTTATCCATTTCATTACTATCCGAAACTTTCTGATGAATTGGATACTTTAGCGAAATCTAAAAACGTCACAGTTATTGGAACCGGAATTAATCCGGGTTATATAATGGATATCTTACCAATAGTATTTACAGCTCCGTGTCAAAAAGTAGAGTCAATTAAAGTAAAAAGAATGATTAATTCAGCTAAAAGAAGAGAATCTTTTCAACGCAAAATAGGTACAGGCTTAACGCCAGAAAAGTTTCAACAGAAAATTAATAAAAAAGAAATTACGGGTCATGTTGGTTTAGTACAATCTATTCAAATGATTGGAGCTGCTCTTGGCATTGAATATGATGAGATAGTAGAATATCCTCCCAAAGAAATAATTACAGAAAAAGATCTTGTTACATCATATGGAGAAAAAGTGCTAAAAGGTTATGTTTGTGGTTTGGAGAGCAAGGCTATAGCTAAAAAGGGAAGTAATGAGCTTGTGATGTTAGATTTTATAGCTTATAATGGTGCGCGTGAGGAATATGATAGTATTATAATAAATGGAATACCTGATATTCATCAAAAAATTATTGGTGGTGTTCATGGCGATATAGGCACTTCAGCTATGGTTGTGAATTTAATCCCAAAAGTAATAGAAGCAAAATCAGGTCTTCTAACAATGAAGGACATTTCAGTGCCTTGCAATACAGAAAATATATGGAAAAAAGAAAAAGTGTAATAATTATATAGCAGCATTAATTGGAAAATAAAGCAAGATTGCTAGAAATCCAGCCATAGGAAATGTTAAAAACCAAACTAAAACTATTTTCCATAAACCTTTCTTAACAGGCGTATGGCTTGCTTTAGATAATCCAATTAGTGATGCCACTAGCATATGAGATCCTGATAAAGGAATTCCTAGTGTGGTACCTAGAAATAATATCGCAGCAGTAGGAATTTGAGAGGCAAAAGCAGTACTTGGATACAATTCTGTTATTCTTCCGACATTTTTAATAACTCCTCGTCCCAAAACTAATAATCCTCCTCCTAAACTTAAACCTGTTATTAAAAGGAGAAGATTAATTTGTATATCTCCTATACCAACTACAATACCAACTGCATTTGAACAATCATTTCCTGCTCTTGAGAATGCGGTGACACAGATGACTATTAGAACTATGTATGTAAAAATTCTTTCATTCTTTTCTAAGCTCTGAAATCCATTCAAGTGTTTCATTTTATATTTTTGCATAAGTTTAAAGACGAAATATGAGACAATAAAACCAATAATCGGAGATAATACCCACCAAATGCTTAATTCAACAATTTTCAACCAGTCAAGACTTGCATTTATCGCTACACCAAGACCTATAACTGCGCCAATTGTTGCATGGGTAGTTGATATTGGGAGACCTAAAGCTGAAGATAAAATCAACCAGATAGCAGTAGAAATTAAAATTGTTATGACGATAGCATCATCAAGATCAACCAAAATGCCTTTACCCACAGTTTTACTTACAGCTTCACCTAATAAAAGGGCTCCTGTTATAGCGAATATTGTTGCTAAAATCATAATTTGTTTCATGTTTAGAATTCGTGATCCATAGATTCCAGCGAAAGTCTCATCATTCCCACCAATCCCAAATGCAATTATAATTGCTATGACTAAAAAAACTACTAGAATACCTGAAAAACCCATTAAGATCCCCTTTTAATTATATTATTTGCTAGGATATTTTACAATCAAGCTTCTTAGAAAATCACTAATTTCTTCCGCTCTAGCGATCATATCATATATTTTTATACAGATTTTTGACGTTAGATATACTCGTAGAGATTTTTCTTTTGGTTTTTTATAGAGCACACCTAAAATCTTGTATTTTGCCTTGCGAGCACTTCGTTTTAGAGTTTCAATATCGAAACTTTTCTGATAAGCAGTTTTAAAATCTGTCTCCATTAAGTTTACCATTTCCATTAATAATTCAATTGTTTCTTTATATAAATCGTTAATTATTTTCATATCCGCTTTTATATCATCAAAGATTTCAAAGGGATACACTTCTAAACCATGAGCAAGATCTTCTGAGTTATCCGAGACAATATCAAGATATTTTATCAATCTATAACGATCTTCAACTAAAAATGGAAGAGAACGCTTATCTTTGTAAAGGGTATTAATATAATTTTCTTTTGCCTGATCCGCTTTGTGTTCACATTGTATTACTTCTTCTAATTTGTTCTTATTTAGCTTTTCATCAACAAGATCATTAATACAATCATGAAGTAAGACAGAACCTTTCAATACTTCTGTATGAAAATTTTTTGCAGAATTTAATAATTCGCTTCTTTTATCTTTTAAAAATTTCATCCTTTTCACATCAAGATTTACTTTTTTTTCTCTATGGACATAATACTAATCATTAAGATTTAATTACATAAAAGTTTTTTAAAAATATAGATATCGCAGTAGATTTAATTACTAGAATCTTGTAAGCAAAATTGATTACAATTTGACATTTTAAGTATGTAAATATTACTCAAACACTAATTTGGGATTATTTAATGCCCTCTAAAGAGATAGAATTTGGAGATATAATTTTTGATTCAAATGTACGTTCTTATTGTGTTAACTCTAATTTTCAATGCCCTAATTATGCTCATTCATGGGCATGTCCTCCTGAGGCTCCTTACTTAGATAAGTTAGTTCCACAATTCCACAGGTTCTTTCTTATATATGTAAAATTAAATGTAGAAAATTATGTTAACGAAATGCAAATTAGATTTCCAAAAAGGAGTGAAGAAAGTATAAGAAATGCTCTATTTTTGAAAAATTTATTGCGTGATGAACTAGAAAAGGAAATATTTCAGTTTATTGCTAATTATCCCGAAAAATGTGAAGATAAACTAATTTTATGGGATGGATTTTGCCGGTTATGTTATAATAAAGAAGATTTAGGATGTACTTATGATAGTGGGATGCCTTGTCGTTATCCTAACAAAATAAGGTATTCAATGGAAGCAGTAGGGATTGATGTGACTAAGATGGTTAGAAATTTAAACTTCAATTTAGAATGGCCTCCAATTAAATTTTTATACAGATTTGGGTTAATTTGCCTTAAATGACATCATAATTTATTATCTTTAACTAATTATAATATTTCAGAAGATGGAAGATATTAAAGTACGTTCCTTAGATGAAAAGGATAAAGAGTGGTTAAAAAGATTAATTATTAGTGAATGGGCTTCAATTAAGGTGATCACTCGAGGAAAAGTACATTATGTTGATAAACTACCTGGATATATAGCCTTACAAGATGATGAAAAGGTTGGGCTTATAACCTATAGAATTTCTAATGATGAATGTGAAATCATTACTTTAAATAGCTTAAAGAATAACATTGGAATTGGAACGGCTTTATTGGAAGAACTTGAGAATTATGTAAGTTCAATAGGTTGTAAACGGTTATGGGTTATTACAACAAATGACAATACAGATGCTTTACGATTCTATCAATTAAAAGGTTTTAGAATAAAAGCAATTCACGTTGATTCTATAAAAGAAGCAAGAAAATTAAAACCAGAAATTCCCTTATTAGGTGTAAATGATATAGAAATATTAGATGAAATTGAATTAGAAAAGATATTAAAGGAAAAAAATAACGGTTAAAACAATGCATCATTTAAAACAAGCGTATCTTCTCGATCTGGACCTATAGAGATCATTGCTATGTCTGTTTTTAATTCTTCTTGAATTGCTTTAATATATGTTTTCATAGTATCTGGTAAGGTGTCATATCCTTCTCGCGCTATTTCGGACCATTCTTCTCTAGTTTTTTCATCCCACCCTTTAAATTCCTTATAGATTGGTGTACATTTTTCAATAATTTCATGTTGAATAGGCCAGCTTTCTAGAATTTTGCCTTCTAATTTATAGGCAGTGCACATTTTAACTGGATTTATACCTTGCAAGGCATCTAACAGTGTTATAATAATCTTGTCGATTCCATTGATCATTATTCCATATTTTATATTGAAAAGATCAATCCATCCAACTCTTCTAGATCGTCCGGTGACCGTGCCATATTCATGACCTTGTTCTCGTATTTTTTCAGCTGTTTCGTCTATTAATTCAGTTGGAAATTTACCCTCTCCAACTCTAGAAGTATAAGCTTTAATAATTCCAATCACATTTTTAATTTTTTTAGGGGGAATTCCTGTTCCAGCACTTATACCTAAAGCATTAGCATTAGAACTAGTTCCAAAAGGATACATCCCATGATCTATACCCAATAAGTTCCCCTGTGCAGCTTCAAACACGATCTTTTTTCCAGAATCAACAGCTTTGTTCAAATAATATGCTGTATCAATAACATAAGGTTTTAATTGTTCTCCATAAGAATTATATTCATTATAAATTGATTCGAAATTAGCATCCCAATTAGGGTCATATACTCTAATTAACTCTTTCCTTATTTTAAAGAGTTTTTCTAATTTTGGTTTTAAAATTTCAGGATGAATTAAATCAAAGACCCTTATTCCCCAACGTGCTGCTTTATCTGAATATGCAGGACCGATTCCTCTTTTAGTGGTTCCTGCTTTATATTCACCTTTAGAGGTTTCTTCAAGTCCATCCAATGTTTTATGGAAAGGAAAGATTACATGGGCAGTAGAACTTAACTTGAGATTAACTTTCTTGTTTAATTTCTTTAAATTTTCAATTTCTTCAAGCAATATTTTAGGATCAATGACACATCCATTAGCAATAATGACTTCCTTCTCTAATGGAGCTCCTGATGGTATTAGTTTAAATTTATACTTAATTCCATTGGCATTAATTGTATGTCCTGCGTTACTTCCCCCATTATATCTTACAACGATATCCGCTTTCTGTGCAAAATAATCAGTCATCTTACCCTTTCCTTCGTCCCCCCAAGAAAGTCCAATTAAAGCAATTGTATTATTATTATTGTTCATAACATTCATTCCAGTAATTTTTTTAAAGATTTGATGTTCTAAATTATTAATAACAAGTATGTTATGTGTTCCAAAAATCATTATTCATTAAGATTTAAAAAGTTTTTAGTTAGTCGCTTTATATGTAATCATTTTTATAGATGAATTTTCTTTAAGATTTTAGACTTATTTTAACAAATTTAATACTATCAAAAATGCCTCTTTTGAAAAAAGCTAGTATACTTTTTGATTTGAGTCATAATGAAATGTTAAATATTGAAGAGGATGAATTTTCTGAATTTTATAAACTTCTCCAAAGACTAAACGTTAAAATTAAAAAAAATGAGAATAGAGATATATCTGAGGAGTTATTACAGGACATAGATATTTTAGTTATCGGAAATCCCATAGATGATTATTTTTCTAACATTGAAATTAAAGCTATTGTTGATTTTGTCAGGATTGGTGGTAATTTACTAATTTTAAGTGAATATGGGTCAGATTTTTTACAGAAAACAAATCTTAATGATATATCCGGTACAAATTTTGGAATTTATTTCCAGAAAAATTTAATTAAAGAATTAAATAGTGTAAATCAAAATTGTACAAGTATTGTACATATTCAAAAATTTAAAAATAAACAGATAGGAAATGGATTAAGGGAAGTTTTAATTGGAGGAGCTTGTTCTTTATTATTAAATAGGGATGCTAAACCCTTATTATTAACAAATAATATTAATGTGTGGTCAGAGAAATATAATAGTTCTAATGAAGAATGGATTAGAGAGGAAGAAGAGGAACAACAAATTATAGGAGCTTATAGAGAATATGGTCAAGGTAGAGTTGCCGCACTGGGAGATATAGATATATTCACTAACGATTCAAATATTGGTTTAAATCAGCTAGATAATCAATTGTTAATAACTAATATATTAAAATGGTTGATTGAACCTGTAAAAGAACCTGAATTGATGAAGTTTACCCTAAATCAATTAGGAGAAATTCAAAATGATATGAAAAATATTAAGAAAAAAATTGACAATATCATTGAAACTATGACAATTTTAGAAAATAGAATTAGTGTTATTGAAGAAAAGTCAAGTACCTTAAAAAATAAAAGGCTTATTGATAACGAATCAGTTCAAGAAGAATAAGCTCTCTTATATTATTCCTAATTTACCATTGGAATTTTGAAGTTTAGCCTTAGATTTATTAGGATTACTTTTAATTAATATTAACTTCTTAATTTAAATTAAGACAAAATATTTTTATATGAAGAATAAAAAAATGCCATTAAAAACTCCGGGAGAATATTTAGAAAGCATAAAAAGACCAGTAAATTTATATATGTTCGGAGAGAAAATCAAGGAATTTTGGAATCATCCAATTATCCAACCTTCAATTAATACTGTAATGAAAATATATGAACTGGCTCAAATTGAGGAATATAAAGATATTATGACAGCAACTTCACATTTAACTGGTGAAATTATTAATCGCTTTACTCATATTCATCAATCTGTAGATGATTTGATTAAAAAAGTTAAGATGCAGCGGTTGTTAGGTCAACAAACAGCCTGTTGTTTTCAACGATGTGTAGGATTTGATACCGCAAATGCCTTATATAGTGTTACTTATGAAATCGATGAGAAAAAAGGTACTAATTATCATGAAAGATTTAAAAAGTATTGGATTGACGTTCAGAACCAAGATTTAATGGTCGATGGTGCAATGACGGATACAAAGGGAGATCGTAGTAAAAGACCTGCTCAACAATTAGACCCAGATGCTTATTTACATGTAGTTGATGAAAGTGATGATGGTATTGTTGTTCGAGGAGCAAAAGTTCATCAAACAGGATTTTTAAATTCCCATAAAGCTATTATTATGCCTACTCTTACACTACGTCCTGGTGAAGAGGATTACGCAATAAGTTTTGGAGTTGACACAAATGAAAAAGGTATAACTTTAGTATATGGAAGACAGTCATGTGATACTCGTAAAATGGAAGAGGGAAAATTAGATATAGGAAATTATAAATATGGAGGACAAGAAATATTTGTAATTTTTGATAATGTCTTTATACCTAATGAAAATATCTTTATGAAAGGGGAAATTGAATTTTCAGGAGATTTAGTTAACCGTTTTGCTGGATTTCATCGCCAATCATATGGAGGCTGTAAAGTTGGAGTTGGGGATGTATTAATAGGAGCTTCAGCACTAATATCAGAATATAACGGTACTGATAAAGCTTCTCATATCCGAGATAAATTAGTTGAAATGGTACATCTTAATGAAACTCTTTACAGCTGTGGAATAGCATGTAGTTCCTTAGGCTTCCAAAGAAAAGCAGGAAACTATGAAATGGATATGTTATTGGCAAATGTATGTAAACAAAATGTGACTCGTTTTCCATATGAAATTGGGCGATTAGCTGAAGATATTGCAGGAGGAATTATTTGTACACTTCCTTCCGAGGCAGACTTCAAATCTGAGGAAATTGGACCGTTAATAAGCAAATATCTCTCCACATGTGATGGTATAGACCCCAGTGATCGCTATAAGCTATTACGTTTTATTGAGAATTTGACGATGGGCGTTGCTTCGGTGAGCTATCGAACGGAATCCATGCATGGGGCAGGTAGTCCTATGACACAAAGAATTATGATTTCTCGTCAAGCCAATCTGGAAGAAAAGAAAGATCTTATAAAAAGGATTCTAGATATTAAATAAGATATAAGTGAAATAAGAAGGTTTTAAACATATTACAATTATTACCAAATTAATCACCTAATTTTTTCTAAATTGGTTAACTATGAGTGAGAAATCATTTGAAGAGATATTTTCTATATTTGATGAGATTTCTAATAGCTATAAAAGAAGCAATCAATATTTTGACATATTATATGATTCCAAATCATCTGTTTTAATAACTAAAACACGTACATCAGAAAATATTGTGGTTAATGCAAAAAAATCAGGTATTGTAGCAAGAACATTTACAGGAACATGGAAAGAAACAACTATAACTGATTTTTCAGACATTAAAAAAATTGATGAAAAATTACCCAAAGTTGCAAATATGGGTAAAAATCTAGAAGAATATGAAGGATGGAAAGTAAATAAAGAGATAAAACCGAAAATTAACCCACTTGAAGTTCCTATTGATGAAAAAATCCAAAAAGTTAGAGATATCTATGATTATAATATGAAATTCGATGAACGAATAATTAATTCACAAGTTCAATACATGGAATTATTTACAGAACGAATCTTCGTTAATAATGAAGGATGTCGGTTAAGACAAGTAATTCCAAGGACAGTCCTTTATATTATTCCTATTGCAAAAGAAGGTCCTGTCGTAGATTATGACTATAACATTAGTTCTGGTGAAATCGGCTTTGAAATTTTTGATAAGATTGATGATAAGGAATTGAACAGAACATGTGAGAAATCTTTAGAGATGCTTAAAGCTGAATTAGCTCCTTCTGGAAAACACACTGTTATCTTAGACTCCACAATGACTGGAATGGTAGCACATGAAAGTTTTGGACATGGCCTCGAAGCAGATCAGGTTATACGCGAAAGAAGTTATTTAAAAGAAAAGTTAAATCAAAAAGTTGCTTCAGAAATTTGTACTATTTTTGACTCACCAACTATTGAACATGCTGTTGGATCATACTTCTTTGATGATGAGGGGATTAAAGCCGGTAAAAATTTATTAGTTGAAGATGGTATATTAAAGAATTTCATATATGATAGAAGAACTGCTTCTGCATTAAATGCTATTCCAAAAGGAAACGGAAGAAGAGAAAGTTTTGCTCACCCAGTTCATCCAAGGATGACAAATACCTATTTTGAACCGGGGGATTACTCACTTGATGAAATGATAAAAGAAATTAAATATGGAGTGATATTAATCCACGGATCATTTGGCATGGAGGATCCACTTGGAGGAGGGATGCAGAATACTTCTAAAAAGGGTTATCTAATCGAAAATGGAGAGAAAACTAAATTATTAAAAGCAGTTGCATTAACTGGTTCTGTATTAGAAACACTCCCTAAGATTGATGCTATTAGTAAGGGGTCTATAAAAATAGACGGAGGCACCTGTGGTAAAGGTGATGAAGATCATGTCCCTGTAGGGAGTGGAGGTACTTACGTTCGAATTAAAGAAGCATTAATTAGTCCAGGGTGATTTTAAAGATGACAAATGCAAAAATTGATTTGATTGAAAACAATCTTAAAGCGAAAAATATTGAGGAATATGAAATCTACTTTATTGATAAAACAATGTATGAAACAATTTTCTTAAAAAATCAGCCAGAAACTGAGAGGGAAGTTGAAGATTTTGAGTATTTTATACGTATCCTTACGCAAAAAGGAGATCAGACTGGAGTGGGCATTGTTAAAGGGAATTCTTTGAACCCAAAAGAAATTAAAAAATATATTGACACATGCTATTTACTTTCTAAAAATAATATTTCTTCAATATATCATTTTCCAGAAGAAAAATCAATATCAAGTATTGTCATAGCTGATAAAGTGATATTAAAAGATCCAATAGGAATTAAGAATGATTTTTGTGAAGAATTAATGAGAGTTGTTGAAGATCAAAAAGACGTGGTTCCAACTTTTGGTCGATTAAGAGTACACATTAATAATAATTTTCTAAGAAATAGTAACGGAGTAAATCTTGATTCCATAAATACATTTTTTTATCTAGAGCATTCCTTAAAGGCGCAAAAAAATGGGAAATTATCTGAATATTGGACTACACAGTACTTTAAAGAAAAAGAACATCTAAATTTTGAGGAGAGAATTGGGAATTGGGCTAAGATAGCTAAAGATACTTTACTAGCAGAATTACCTAAACCTAATAAAGAAGCAATTGTTATACTCCCCCCACATGTCTTAAAAGAAGCCATTACTCCTGTTATTGGGTTGCATGCCTCAGGACAAGGTTTTAGTGAGAAAGTTTCCGCTTATAATATTGATGATAAAGTAGCATCTGATGAAATAACCATTATTGATGACGGATTACTTGAAGGAGGACTAAGATCTAATTCGTGGGATGGAGAAGGAAACCCTCACCAGAAAACAGAAGTGATAAAAAATGGCATATTCCAAAAACGCTTATATGATCAAAAATATGCAATGTTAAATAATGTTGAGTCAACTGGAAATGGAATGAGAAGTCAAACTGGTTCAGTTCTGAATCGTGTTAGTAATTTACAAATCATACCGGGCACTATATCAATAGATGAGATTATTTCAGATATTAAAGAGGGTTATTATATAGAAAAGTTTTCATGGCTGAGTCCTGAAGAATTATCAGGCTTTTTCGGGGCAGAGATAAGAAATGGATATTATATTAAAAATGGTGAATTCAAAAATCCAATAAAACTTGGAAATGTGAGTGGAAATGTTTTGGAAATGATTAAGAATTGTCTATATGTATCAAAAGAGCGTGAATTTTCATCAAATTCACTGTTTCCATATATGGTATTTTCAGATTTAACCGTTTCTATCTAAATTAATAAAAAAATGTTTTTTTACTTTTTTCTCTTAATTTTTACTTTTATCAATTTTAATGTCTCACTTTAATATTCATATCTTCTCATATATAAAGAGAGATTTAAAAAACAAAATCGAAAAGAAATTCCAAGTTGGTAAAGAGGAAGTTCTTAACCAGTGGAATATGTTTCTTTAAGATATTCTTTTTTTTTTTAATATTGACTTTAATTAAATTTCTTTAAGCTCTTTTAAAAGAGATTTAAA
>JBHLKV010000007.1:0-37154 GCA_048886305.1 Candidatus Hodarchaeota archaeon | reverse complement strand
ATCATATTTTATTTCTTGTAACCTTTTAATTATTTTCTCTCGATTTTTATAATTCCAACCAAGATCAAATATTTTCTCTTCTAAATTCATCATTTTTCAAAAATTAGTGAGATTATCTTAAAATAATTAATTAATACTATACTTAATAGTTTAGTCTTAAGAGCTTATGTTTATCTCTTTTTAAATACATATACTGTAGAATGTTCAATTCCAAATTCTTTAGACATTAATGTTTCTCTGTGAAATTTAAGAAGCTCCATACTTATTTTTGAGAACACTTTAAGAACTTCCTTTTTCGAATAAGCCCTAGAATACATTTTCTCACCCATAATTTCAACGAATACATCTTGATCAACGTCTTCACCTTCTTCCTGTGGCTCGTTTAGAGATAAATAAAATAGTCCCTCCTTTTTTAGGGAACGTACAATTTTCTTTGCCACATCATTAAATAAGGGAGGATCGAGCAAGAGCATAGTATAGGAAGAAAATACACCATCGAATAAAGCCTTATATTCTATATCCGTCATTGATAATTCTACAAATTCAGCTTGAGGTACATACTTTTGAGCGAGTTTTACCATTCGAGGTGAAATATCAATACCTAAAACTTTAAATCCTCTTTCTACTAATAATTTTGCATATGGTTTACCAGTACCAGATCCAAGATCTAAAATATAAGCTCCTTTTGGTAAATTTTCACAAAAATAATAAAACAATGGATTAATATTTCCATAATCTCTTTTATCATACTTATTTGCAACACGTATCCACGCTTGTTTATTCAGTGATATAATATCAACTTTTTTATTCATATTAAGCCTGTTAGAATACAACTAAATTGATTACAAATACTATTCATTCTTCATATAATAATTTTTTGAGAATTAGTGGCATCGAGTAGATATCATAATAATTGTGCTCAATTATTTCTTTTATTAATCCTACATATCGGCTTGGATTTTTCTGATACTTTTTATAGCATATTCCTACCAGACTACTGGGCAATTCATTTTCCCTTTTCCAATTTAATAATTTTTTTTCCATATTGGTAAGAGTGTAGTTATTGAATTTGCCCTTTAACCTTCTACGACAATTATGATATAAATCTATATGATGATATTTCGTATTATTAATCTCATATGGTTCATCATGTTTTGAAATCATGGGATTTTCATCAAAATAATATAAAAAGCGATTTGCAACATAGGGAATATCAAAAGTCTTCCCATTGTAAGTAACAAAGCATTTGAACTTCGCTAAGATCTCATTTCTTAGATGGTTACATATTGCAATTTCTTCCTCCAAATCCCGCGCAAATAGAATATGGATTTCAAATTTACTATTATTATAATATCCTAAACCAACTATAATCATTGGACTGTCATATAAACCTAAAGTCTCAATATCTAAAAAAAGAAAATCTTCTATTTTGAAGCAAAAACTCAAGTCTAAATCGTCTATATACCGATTTTTTTTAAGAGTTCTATAATCTTTATTTTTTATTAATTTTAAGATATGGTTTGCTGAATTTTGATATCTTAAATTAATTTTTAGGTCAATTAGAGTTTGGACTCCCCTTCGTTTTAATTTTTTCTCAATTTTTTCTCCAATATTATGCACAATCTTAAGATTTTGGATAACTTTTTTCTTAGCGGTTAATAAACCAATATCCTTGGGGAAATCTTTTTCTTTCCAAATTATTTCTATGAATTCACCCATTTCATTAGTTCTAACTTGAGAATTGCCGAAAATTTCCTCTAAATTTTTACCTACATATTGTTCTAATAATGGAGAAATATTGAAACTTGAGAAATTATAGCTATCCATTATCTATTTTAAATTAAGACTTTGTATTTAATAATGCATTCTCTTAAGGTTTATAATAAAAGTGTTAGAGTAAATAAAATTGAATTTTATATATTTATGCTACTAAATATCTTTGGATATTCTCAGTATATTTCTTAATTTTTAGTTTTGAAAAATCTTCTAGATTCCGCATCTCCTAACACATAATGACTTCCACCACCATGAATCATACAGAATGCATCTAGTAGTCCCATTTGATTGCAGTATTGCTCTGTGAATGCACGACCTCCCATTGTTCTAAATAAATCAATGGAACTCTGAAATGCTAATTCACAGGTCTGAATTTTTAATCCCATTATTTGAGAGGCCATTATTTTGGAACTAGCTATTTGGGTTCGACTATCAATTTCACGAGCATAATTAATTAATGCTGAAATAAACAAATTTGTTTGACGCATATTCTCAGCAATAGGAAATCTTATAATTTGATATTGATGTAATTTATGCTTAAACTGTTCTCGTTCAAGGGCAAAACTGTGAGAAAAAAATACCTTTTTAATACAATCACCAATAGCTTCTGCACTAATAACTAATCTTTCTTCAGTTAATTGATGAAACATAATATCTAATCCATCACCTTCAAGTAAATTTTCTTTAGGAAGTTCAACATCATTGAATACTAAACGACTGACAAAAGCATCATTCATTCCATAAGTTCTGACTCTGGAAGATTCAAAATTTTTTAATTGTTGATGGTTAGTATCTACAATAATACCGCCTAATCTTCCACTATTTAATCTACCATAAAGAATTATATTTTCTGCTAACATACCATTAGTAATGAAAAGTTTTTTCCCATTTGCGATTATATTATTACCTGTTTCATCAAGTTTTAACTCAATTCGTACGATATCACTACCTGCGTTAAATTCTGTCATAGCAGAAGCCGCCATCAAACCATTTTTTACTACAGGGATAAGATATTTCTCTCTTTGAAAGTCATTAGCTTTATAATTCACTGGGTTGCAATAAAGTGTTCCTCCTGCTAATCTACCCATTTCGATACTCCAATTCCCGTTAATGTATCTATCACTCTTAGGAGACCAAAAACCTCCACACAAGGTTAATGCTATAAGAGCATTTCTCGTAACATTCCCTATATCATGTTCTTCGAAATCAATTACGGTACTATAATAACCCTTTTCTGCTAATTTTTTCATAAAATTAGTTACTATTTCACGCTTCTTATCTTGAATTGGTTCCTCAGCAGAATAATTTAACTCTTCTAAATTTTTTAAATCTTTTTCAAGATTTTCTTCCATATACTCAAAAAGCTCAGCTAAAAATTCCTTTTCTTTTACATTGAGTATTGGGTTATTTAATAAATCCAGTTCAGGAATATTTCGACTTATTTCTAATTTTGGAAATTCCGGGAGTCTTGTATCCATAATAAATAAGACAATTTTCTTATAATTTTAAATTTTCTTCTCTTCTAAGGAGGATTTTTTTCCCATCTCTGTAAATAAGACTAATTAGTAAGCTTTTAATCAAAATAAAACATAACAATAAAATATCAAATCATTGATAAAATCTAATTATAAAAAAATTTTGAAAATTTAAACTAATAAATAAAAAAGAATTGATGAAGAAATGGCAGATAGACAAGTATGCGTTATTGGTGTCGGTTTTACTAATTTTAATTCAATAACTCCGGATATACAGTGGAAAGAAATTATGTATGAAGCTTGTAAAAAAGCCTACATAGACGCGGGTATTGATGTTAGGAAAGATGTAAACAGTTTTATAACATGTGCAGAAGATTTTTGGGAAGGATTCAGTATCTTTGATGAATTTGTACCAGATCAAGTCGGAGCTCTATTACGTCCGTGTTGTACAGTATGTGGTGATGGACTTTTTGGACTAGCTAATGCTTATATGCAAATTAAAACAGGTCATCTAGATGTTGTAGCAGTAGAAGCTCATAGTAAGATTTCCGATTTACTAACATTTGGTGATATTATGCTTCACGCATTTGATCCTCGATTTGAACGCCCAGTCTCTGGACCTGTTGAGAGACCAAATTATGGAGGTAGTCCAGAATATACTGCAGAAGCCCCTAAACCATTAATTGGAGGTTCTGATGAAAAGGAAAGAATTCATCCATATTTTATGGCGGGTTTAGAAATGCAATATTATTTAAAAACAACAGGAACTACTGAAGAACAGTGTGCTGCTGTTGTTGTGAAAAATAAGAAAAATGCATTCTTTAATCCTTACTCAGAATATGAAGCCCAAATATCAATCGAAGATGTGATGAAATCTGAATATCTCTTTAAACCTGTCAAACGATTAGATATAAGCCCTAATGTTGATGGTGCTGTATGTTTTGTACTTGCTGATGATAAAACCGCTAAAAATTTAGGTATTGAACCAATATATCTAGCTGGATTTGGATATTGTTCAGAAACTCCTTGGTTAGGTACAAGAGATATGAATGCGGGATATGCTACTAAGGCAGCAAAGATGGCATACAAAATGGCTAAAATAACGGAACCAAGAGAAGAAATTGACGTTGCTGAAGTCGATGATAGATTTTCATTTAAAGAACTTCAACATCTTGAAGCTCTAGGTCTTGCTAAACCTGGTGAAGCAAAACAATTAATTGAAGAAGGATCTTTAGAAATTAATGGCTCACTTCCTACAAATACATCTGGAGGATGCTTAGGGGTAGGAAATTGTTTTGAAGCTACAGGAATGCAAAAAGCTTTAGAAATTGTTCAACAACTTCGTGGTCATGCTGGAAAAAGACAAGTTGCTGAAGCAGAAGTTGGACTTGCTCAAGCTTGGCGAGGAATACCTTCTGGAAGTGGCGCAGTAGCAATTTTTAGGAGGGGATAAGGAGGTGTCAAAAAAATGAAAGAAGTAGCAGTTATAGGAGCCGGTATGACCCTATTTCGTAGACATTTATTAGAAACAGGAAAAGAACTTTCCTTTTTGGCTACGAAAATGGCAATGGAAGATGCTGGCTTAGAAAAGGATGATATTGATATGGTGGTTATGGGAAGTGCTCCAGATGCTTTCGATGGAATCCATATGAAAGGTGAAAACCTTATAGATGGATCAGCCGCTGTAGGTAAACCATATGTAAGAGTATTTAATGGAGGTGGTACAGGTGTTTTTGCTCCTATTGCTGGTTGGTGGCATGTCGCTTCTGGAGTTGCAGATATTTGTCTTGTTGTTTGTGAAGAAAAAATGGGTAATTGTTATCCTCATCCCCAAACAGCTTTTAGACATATATGGGACCCAATATTGGATAGACCTCTTACACCTAATCTTGTGTGGTTATTTGCGATGGAAATGAACCGTTATATGACAGTTCATGGCATCAAAAAGGAAGATATTGCTTTAGTGTCAGTAAAGAACAAAAGAAATGCTGTCGGTCATCCTTGTGCTCAATTGGCCGACCCTAACATTACAGTTGAGGATGTTCTAAATTCTGAGATTATGGCTTGGCCTGTAAATAGATTAGATATTAGTCCTCCTAGCGATGGTGCTGCAGCATTAATATTTTGTAATAAAGACATTGTTCATAAATTTACTGATGATCCTATCTATGTAGCAGGTACAGGTTGGAGTATTGATAGTACCATGTGGACAAATAGGGATCTATATTTCCCTCGTTACGTTGCTGAAGCAGCAAAAATGGCCTATAAAATGGCTAAAATTGAGAACCCTCGAAAACAAATTGATTTTGCTGAACCATATGATCCATTTTCCTATAAAGAATTACATCATTTAGAAGGATTATTATTATGTGATAAAGGTGAAGCGCCCATTCTAACACGTGAGGGTGTAACGCAAAGAGATGGAGATCTTCCAGTTTGTCCTTCAGGAGGATTATTAGGTGTAGGAAATCCAATTGCTGCAACTATGGGGCAAAAAATTTGCGAATTGTATTGGCAATTAAAAGGTGTGGCAGGGAAAAGACAGATTCCAGGAGATCCAAAAACGGGTATTGGGCAAGCGTGGGGGGACATAATGCAAATGGGAACTGTGATGATCTTAAGGAGGGGTTAAAAAAATGGTAGAAAAGAAAGAATATAAAGAATGGCCACCTTATGCTCCAGGGACTCATGTTCATGAGAGTGATATAAGAGATAAAAAGATTACTTATACTTGGTGGGAACCTGAAGTTCAATACAGTTGGTCTTTAGGTCCAGCGATGAGTAAATTTTTACAAGGATTAAAAGCTGGAAAGATTTATGGAATCCATTGTAAAAGATGTGAAAGAATTATTGTACCTCCTCGGATGTTCTGTGAATATTGTTATGGTCCCACTGAAGAATGGATTGAGTTACCAGATACTGGGATTATTGAAACATTCTCAATTTCGTATCTAGATCCTGATGCGAGAAGAATCGAAGAGCCAATTCTTGTGGGTGTAGTTGATCTTGATAATACACCTCCACATCATGGATTCATGCATTATTTCGGAGAGATGACAAAAGATGAAATTAAGATTGGAATGAAGGTTAAAGCAGTATGGAAACCGGAAAATGAAAGAAAAGGTTCGATCACAGATATCAAATATTTCAAACCACTAAGAGGAGGTGGAGATTAATGGGTTTCTTAGAAAAGCAAACAGATCCAACCTCTCCAATGCATTGGCGGGGAGATATGCAAGCAGATTACTTTTATCCAAGTGGAATAGCAGGCGATAAATTTTTTAAGCATTTAAAGGTAAATGATACCTTTTTGGCATGTACCTGTGCAAAATGTAAAAAAATCTATTGTCCTCCTCGCATGTATTGCGAAGATTGTTTTGAAGAGATACCTGATAGTAATTGGAAAGAAGTACCAACTGTAGGTACAGTAAAATTATACACCGTAGCTAAGTTAAATGCCCATGGTAAAAAATTAGCAAAACCTAAGGTTATAGTTTTTATTAATATCGAAGGAACAAATGATTCCATGTTAGGAATTATAAATACGAATAATCTTGAAAAACATTTTATAGGTATAAAAGTCAAAGCAATCTTACGTCCACGTGATAAACGAGAAGGAACTATGAAAGATATCCTTTATTGGGAAGAGTTTTAATATTTAATTATTTTTTATTTTTTATTCTCTTTTTGACCTTAAAAAATAAAGAAAAAAAAACCAAAATCTGCTTTTTTTAAACTGGACATTTTGGTTAATATGATATCAAATTATTTTAAAACTATTTGGAACTTACTATTAATAATATTAAAAATATAAAACATAGGAATTAAAATGAGTGAAGAAAAGGTAATTGTAGCTAATAAAGGGCTAATAAGAGCAGAATTTGCTTTTTGGGTTGGTCAATACATGGATAAATTCTATGATGCTCTTGAAAATAAAAAGTTTATCGGTAATAAATGTCCAAAATGTGGAAAAATTTTTGTACCTCCGAGAAAAATTTGTGGAATTTGCAATATTACAGTTCCTTTTGACCAAAATTGGGTTGATTTACCTGAAACAGGAGTTTTAATAAATTATACAGTTACATATTATAAAGTAAATGATAGAACTACTCGAAAAGTTAAAAAACCTCAAATAATCGGGATAATACAAATTGATGGCAGTGATTCAGGAATAGTCTATCGTCTTTTAGATATGGATCCAGAGGATATTAAAATCGGAATGAAAGTAAAAGCAGTTTGGGAAGAAAAAACAAAAGGAGACCCTTCAGATATTAAGGGTTTTACAAAACTATAGAGGGAGGCAAAAAGAAACATGCAAAAAGTAGGTATTGTAGGATATAATCAAGTTAAATTGTATTCAGATGCTAATTATGGTCGTTATGAAATGATTTTTAAGGCTGTTAGAGGCGCACTTGATAAGGTTGGTCTAAAGAAAAATGATATTACTACTGTTATATCTTGCACTAATGATTATTATGAAGGGCGAACAATATCAAATTGTTATACAGTTGAAGTTGGGGGAGGATATATGGTAGATGAAAGTAAAGTAGAAATGGATGGAGCTCATGCAGTTTTATATGGATTGATGCGGATTTTATCCGGTAATCATAAATTAGCTTTAATATGGGGCGGTAGTATGGCATCTTGTTTTCCGTATCATTCTGCTCGTTTATATGAAACAGATCCTACATGGGAACGACCACTTGCATATGTGAATGATATTACTTCTGCTGGTTTCCAGATGAAAGCATATATGGAGAAATTTGGTATTAGTGCTGAAGATATAGCTAAAATAGCGGTGAAAAATAGAAAAAATGCAGTAAAAAATCCATTAGCGTTAGAAGAAGCTCAAAATCCAAATATTACCATTAAAGATGTGTTAGAATCGGAAATATATGCGGATCCTGTCACAGAATTAATGGTGGCTCAACCTTGCGATGGGGTTGCTGCTTTATTACTAGCTCCAGAAAAACAAGCTTTAAAAATAACAGATAATCCAATTTGGATAACTGGAGTAGGATATAGTCAAGATACTTATTATCTTGGAGAGAGAGACTTGTCGACATGTAAATCTATGGAATTAGCTGGTAAAATGGCATTTAAATCAGCTGGAATTAATAATCCAAGAGAAGAAATTGATATTGCTGAATTATTTGAGGCTTATGCCCATGAAGAAATAATATTTACTGAGGGATTGGGATTTACTGAAAAAGGTAAAGGTATTGATCTTGATTCAAACATAAATGGGGATTTACCAATAAATCCTTCTGGAGGAGCGATTGGAGGGAATCCACCTTGCGCAACAGGATTAATAAGAATAATAGAAGCAGCCAAACAATTAAAGGGAGAGGCAAATGGTTATCAAGTTAACGGGGCACAGAAAGCTATAGCTTCTGGTCAAATAGGCATGTGTGCTCAAAATAGTATAGTATATGTATTGGAGGGGAGTAATTAAAATGGGTCGACAAGTAGCAATTGTATCAGCAGGATTTAGTGAACATGCATCAAAGCGATCTGATGTAAGTATGCCAGAATTAGTGAGTGAAGCAATAGAAGACTGCTTAAAAAAAGTTCCAAGTATTAGTTATGAAGATATTGATGCTTATGTAAATGGTAATATGCCAGCCTTCGAAGGATCAAACATCCCTGAATTATGGATGACAGATTGGATGGGTGCACGAAATAAACCATTAATGCGAGTTACTACAGGAGGTACTACGGGTGGAACGGTTGCAATCGCAGGATACTATTCAGTTTCGGCGGGATTACCTGGTATTGATACTGTGTTAGCAGTTGCATTTGAACAGCAATCCCAAGGGGACACTAGTACTGGTTTAGCAAGTGTAGCTTATGGCGAAATTTCGCTTTTTAATACATTAGGAATCAGCCTTGATCGTTTAACGCGTATTTTCTCTGCAGGAGCTGCAATTGGCGTAGGTTCTTATCAAGCAACTAATTACATGAGAAAAACTAAAATAACAGAAGAAGATTTAGCCAGAGTTGTTGTACAAAATCGACGAAATGCTGCAAAAACATGGTGGGCTCATTTAAAAATGCCTGATATTACAATTGAAGACGTTCTAAATACTCCTTATATTTCTTATCCATTAAGATATGGGATGGTTTGTCCTGCAAGTGACGGTGCTTGCGCAGTTCTATTTACAACAGAAGAAAAAGCTAAAGATATGTGTGATATTCCTGTTTATGTGAATGGTGTAGCTAGTGTTGCAAATGAAACAGCTGTTATGGGGTATAATGGCAGTGGTTCAGGACAATTAGATCCCTCAGAACAATTAGGTGCAATGAAGTCATCTGATTTAGCCTATAGTCAAGCGGGGATTTCCTTTCCAAGAAAAGAAATTGATTATGCTGAAGTTTATTCTCCATTTCCTAATCAGGAACTCATGTGGGTTGAAAAATTGGGTTTATTCGAAGAAACTACAGCACCTCAAATGTATGAAAATGGAGTTACTGCCCTAAATGGTGAATTGCCAATTTGTTGTTCCGGAGGTGTCAATTCTACAAACGCAATTGGAGCTTCTGCTTTGGAAAGACCGGCGGTTGCTGCCCTACAAATAATGGGAAAGGCAAGTAATCAAGTTCCAAAGACAGTCCATACAGCTATTGGTCATGGATGGGGTGGTGTATTAAATTTATGTACGATGATGGTGATGTCTGATGAACCACAGAGAAAATGGAGGTGATATAAAATGTCAAAATTAACACAAAGAAAAACTTTGAGTTATGTTAAAAAAGAATATAAAAGAACCAGAACAAAGCCAGCTAATTGGTATTTGACCAGTTATAAATTTAAATTTAATATTGCTCATTTTCAACCTTTTTTGAAAAAACTAAAAGAGAAAAAATTAATTGGCTCAAAATGTTCAGGTTGCAATAGAGTATTTTTTCCTCCTAGATATGTATGCGGAAAATGTCTAGTAAAGCCAGATCAATGGGTTGATTTACGAGAAACTGGTCAAGTTTCTACATTCGCTATAGCCTATCTCAAAGATCCTGAAACCGGTGAATTTCAGGAAAAACCAATGGTTCTTATTCGTCAAGATGGTTCCGATACTACATACATGGTTGAGTTAAATCCAGAGGTAGATTTTAAAGATACCTATATTGGAATGCCAGTTAAAGTTCATTGGGCGGAAAATATTACTGGTGGTCTAAATGACATTGAATTTTATGATGTATTAGAAGATGACGCTAAAGATTTAGATAAAGATTAATTTATTCTATTTTTATCTATTTTATTTTTAAAAGAAACCCTGTAGAATAGTTTCAATTTTTTCTATACAATACTGAATATCATCTTGATTTATACCATAATGAGTAACAAATCGAATTCTATGGCCAAAATTGAAGGTTCTAATTCCATTTTTAGATAATTGAGCCATCAGTTTATCCATTGGTATTTCTAAAGGGAAATCGACCCAGAAAATATTAGTTTCTGGCTGTTGAACTTTTATTGAGAATTCTAAATTCATAAGACCTTCAGCAAGAAGTCTAGCAGTCTTATGATCCTCCTCCAATCTTTTTATCCAATTAGGTTCAAGTGCTACTAAACCAAAACAAGCAATAACTCCAACCTGGCGCATTCCTCCTCCTAACATCTTTCGATACCTTCTCGCTTTTTCAATAAAATCATATGATCCCGCAACAATAGAGCCAACTGGACAGGAGAGCCCTTTGGATAAACAAAACATAACACTATCAACATGTTGAGTAAATTCTGAAACAGGTCTGTTTAGAGCTACAGCAGCATTGAATATTCTTGCACCATCAAGATGGAATTTTAGATCGTTTTTCCCGGCAAATTGCTTCATTTTATAAAGATCTTCAGGTTTAATTATAGTTCCTCCATGAAAATTATGAGTATCCTCAGCACATAAAAGAGTTGTTGGAGGTTCATGAATATCTTCTTTATTTCGTATTAATTCTTGAAGTTCAACTAGGTTGGGGACTCCTTTACTCGAAGGATAGGTACAAACCATTAATCCTCCGATTCGAGCAGCACTTCCAACCTCATGACCATAAATATGACTAAGTTCTTCAACCATTATTTCATCGCCAGGTGTAGTTTGAGATAACAAAGAGACAAGATTTCCTTGGGTTCCTGAAGTAACTAATAAAGCTGCCTCTTTTCCAACTATTTTAGCTGATATATCTTCCAACTCATTAACAGTTGGATCTTCCCTTTCAACATCATCACCTATTTTGGTATCATCTAAAGATTTAATAGCTTCCCACATTTGGGGAGATGGTTTTGTTACAGTATCAGAACGGAGATCAACAATTTTCAATCTAATCAATCTTAAGCATGTTATTTTGTGTTTTTATAATGTATTCTAAAAATAAAAAATTGCCACTATTTTTGATTGAATAATCAAAAAAGTACATAAATAAATATTAATAGATGGTGTTCTATTAAATTTATTAAAATTCAAGATAGTGAATAATATGGTTATAAAAAAGATAAAAAAGAAGTTTTATACTTCACCGTTCATCGGTCGGCAGTTATCCAGATTAAAAATGGGGCAATCATATTACGGTATTATCGTTTCTACTATTAGTGCCATCGCTTTATTGAAAATTGCATTTGATATTAACCTTTTTTCAATTATTGTTATGTTTCCAATCTTTTTCATGGGTGCTTTCATAATTGGCTATTATCTTGACATAAAAAATATCACAACTATGGACCAAATGAAATCCGTTGAGATGTCTCAGAGATTCCTTAATATAGCTAACATCAAAACTCAAGAATTTGACTTATTACAGACTGAAATAATTTTAAAAGGATTAGAATCGTTAAGAGAAGGAAAGCCTGTGGATTTTTCAGAATTAAAAACAAGATATGATGAATATAAGAAGAAATGGGCATTCCAATATTGATTCAAATCAAAACTAAAATTTATGATACACTTCACTTATTGGTTTTCCTATTATTTCAATATCATCTAGATTTGCTGTACCAAGCTGTTTTTTCATACCATAGTTCAAATATTTCACTTTATCCAACCCATATCCTATGATTTTGCTCCCAATCCTATCAACAGCGACAGGATCTTCTCCAGCAATAATCAGATCCATTTGAATTGGCTTTCCTCCTAATTCCCATCCGTCTGAACCTATAATGCCATCAATAATTTGGAATTTCATTTTAAAACGCAATAATGAAACTAAATCTGCTATCTTTTTATGGATATTAGAATGCATTATACTTTTAGGTATTATAGTACCCATCATATTCTTCATGCTTAATGTTGTTCTAGCCATGTTATGTGTTTTTAAAGAAGGCACAGAGATAATACAACTAGCATCCATAGCAGTTTTTGCAATATTTACAGTTTTTAGTGATAAAGGATTAGGGATTTCTATTTCTTTTATAATTTCATCTTGATTTAAATTCATTACTTTAATTCCATATTCTTCTAGTCGAAAAATCTCATTTAGTTTAAAAAATTGATCAGATGCGCTGAAAGAACCTCCATCTGCGACGATAATTTTTTCTGGATTTATATCTGCTTCTTGAATTAAATAAATAACGATTCCTTCTAAAGTATCTGTTGAAGTTACATTTCCAGTACTAAAATGGTCTGATGTTACCCAATTTGGGTTAATTAAAATTTTGTCTTCAGAATTAGTAATAAAATTGTTTAGAGGGATTAATTTAAGGGTTCTTAAAACTACATCTTGAGTTGTTTCATTAGGGTTTCTCTTAATTACATAAACCTTTGAATTCATTTTTAAAAAATATAAATGAAATTAATTAGATTTTAATACAATTGTTATAGCTCTTGTAAGACGAATAACATCCATAACTTTTCCTCTTTCAACTGTAATTTGCTCTCGTGAAATAGCATGAGTAAAATCTCCTTTACTTTCGCAAATTCTTACGATAGCTTCTGGATCTCCTGACATTAAGATGATTGCATCAGATTTAACACCACTAGATAATGTAGTTTTCCGATTATTAATTTCTAAATAGAAAGGCTCTTCATTATCAAGGTTGAATTGAAATGACATTTCCCAATCAACATCTTTTCCTGCAACATTAGTTACAAAAACAGCTTGAGCTTTGTCATTTTGATTCATTTTTTCAATTATTTCTAAAAATCTATCTCTTGCTACACCCATTTTTATTTCCCTCCTTCGAATTCTGGTTTATTGATCCATTTTTCATATTCATCTTCAGGAACAAAGAAAAAATCTGTCATTTTACCTTCTCTCTCTTTATTAAATACTGCCCTAACTTTTTTACCATTTTTAATTTTAGAAGGAACAAGATTCTCTGAAAAAATTCCTTGGAGTAAAGCTGTCTCAGCACCATCCAATTTTATAAAACCTATGCCATATGGGACCGCTTTAATGAAAGCCGAAGCTGTATACCAAACTATTGTGCTAACCTCTATTGTTCCAGTTTGGTTCAATTCCACCCAGTCAGCAGGAGCATAACAATCAGAACAATTGATTCTTGGAGGCATCCATGTTTTCCCACATTTAGTACATTTTGTGCCTAGTAATTTCTTATTGTTCATAACCTCAAGAAAAAATTTAGATTGCCCACCCATCGAATATTTGTAATTGATTTTTATTATATCCCTAATTTGATGATCTTGAAAATCTCCACTCATGGTTTTTTTAACCCCTCCTCATTTGTCATTACTATAACTGCGGCATATGCAGCTCCAGGACCTCCGATTGAATGAGCTATAGCTCTACCATTTTCAATTGTTTTTATTTGATGCTTTCCAGCATCCTCTCTAAGCTGAAGTGCAGCTTCACCTGTAGACATTATCCCAGTAGCACCAACGGCATGACCACATCCAATCAATCCGCCACAAGGGCAACATGGCAATTCACCTTCCATAAAAGGACCACCAGATTCTATCCAATTACCACCTTCCCCAAACGGAACAAAACCAAGCTCCTCATAGCTAATAACCTCTTGTCCACTAAATGCATCATGGAGCTCTGCTAAATCTATTTGCACCTTAATCTTGTCATATTCCAATCCCGCCATTTTATAGGCAGCTTTTGCAGCATAAATATTTGAATATAACCTTCCCATATCTTCTCGATTTCCTATAAAACAATCAGTATTTGCTGCTGCAACACCAGTAATCCAGATTGGCTTTTCAATTTTTAATTCTTTTACTTTTTCTTCATTTGCGAGAATTAACGCAGCTGATGCTTCTGAATATAAACAACAATCTAGCAATTTAAATGGATAGCAGATTATTCTTGAGTTCATTACGTCTTCAACTGTTATTTTCATTGGAGATTGTGCTTTTGGATTATTTATAGCATTTCCATGGTTTTTGACAGAAACTAAAGCCATTTGTTCCTCTGTTGGATTACCAAATTCTTCATAATGAGCGTTCACCATAGAAACATACGATGATGCTGCCATCATACCCATTGGATACTCATAAGTCATATCAGCAGAATAAGCAATAGCGTTTAAAACTTCAGGGGTTGTAGTACCCGTTTGTTCATCATAGCAATCATTACATTTTTCTACTCCTATACATAGACATAAGTCAGATAAGCCTGAAGCTACTTCTGCATATGCCATTCTTACAGTATACCCTCCTGTCGCTCCACCTGTTGCTATACGAGTACCTGGTTTATTATTCATTCCAATATATGAATTACAATAAATATCTGGCATAAACTGTCTTTCAAATAGTTCATTATAGATTCCATATACACTAGATTGTAAATCTTTATTCGTTATTTCTGCTCCATTGTTATTAGCATCATCAAGAGCCATTTTAGTTGCATCATAAGCCAATTCAAAGTAGGTTTTGTCTAAATACCGGGTTTTGAAAGGTGTAATCCCTATCCCTATAATCGCAACTTTCTTCACATTTTTTCACATTTAACTATATATTCTTTTTGATATTAGATATATTTATTATTAACTTTCAATAATTTTAAGATGTTTTGGAATAATTATTTATATTAGATTAATCACAAAAAAAAAGACTATTTTCTAAGAGCAAATCATTAAGATTTTTTTTAGAAGCTTTTTTTTTAAGCTAATTATTTAGAATTAATATTAGATTCTAAATTAACAGGTAAAATAGAAGAGTGAAAAAAAAGTGATTGAAACTGATGTAACTCGTATGCTTGGGATTAAACATCCTATAATTGGTGCGCCAATGGGTCCTTTCTATACGACCAAGCTAACTATCGCGATTTCCGAAGCTGGTGGATGCGGTGTGCTTAGTCATACAAACCTTTTTGGAAAGAATCCCTATAAAGAATTAAAGAATAATATGCTTGAAGTGGTAGAGCATACTGATAAACCCTTTGGATTTAATGTTCGGGTTGCACGAATGCAGCCTGAAGCAAATATGCTCTGTCGTCTGATACCTAAATTCATAAAAGACCATCCAAAGGTTAAAGAACAGTGTGTGTATGCTATAACTAGTGCTGGTTCAGCTCGCATGCTTCAAAGTAGTAAATCTTTTAAAAGACTACAAGAGATTTCGAGTATTAAGAACTTTCATGTAGCACCTGCACCTTGGCTTGCAGATAAATGTGTTGATGCTGGTGTAGATGGACTTGTAGTCACTGGTACTGAAGGAGGAGGTCATCAATCATATGAAAAGATAGGATTAATAGTGTTGCTCCAAAAAATTAAACAGAAATATCCTGACATACCCGTAGTGGCATGTGGGAGTGTAGGAAATGGCATTGGTCTTGCAAGCTGTCTAGCAGCTGGAGCAGGAGCAGTTGCAATGGGAACTAGATTTATATCCTCTAAAGATAGTGAGTTCCATGATAAATATAAAGGGATAATCCCCCCTGCTATTTGCTCTGATACGACGCTAGTTACAGGAGTTTTAGCACCTATTAGGCTTTGGAAGAATAATTATACCACCACTCATGATCTTGTCACCTCTAAAGAAGAAAAGATTGCCAAAGAGGAAGCAATGACACTTGATGATCTAATTGAAGAACAAAAACACTACGAGGAAATTTATTACGGCCATGTTGAAGATGGTGCAACTCCATTAGGGCAATGTTGTGGAGTTATTGATAGTAT
Source organism: Candidatus Hodarchaeota archaeon (assembly GCA_048886305.1). Classification (GTDB taxonomy): domain Archaea; phylum Asgardarchaeota; class Lokiarchaeia; order Sigyniarchaeales; family SOKP01; genus Loki-b32. The sequence goes on along the minus strand of JBHLKV010000007.1, from coordinate 20,837 downwards.
TGAGACAGTCAAAGATATCATTGATGATGTTATTAGTGTTGCTGAAAAATATATTAAAAACGCTTATAGTATGATAAAATAAACCGATATAATTTGTATTAAAATTATTTTTTTAGTTTTTTTTTTGATTAAATTAATTTTTAAAAAAATTGTTCATTTTTATCTATTCTTTATTTCTTAATTCACGCCGTAAAATCTTACCTACTATAGTATCAATTTGAATTTTCTTTAAATATGAATAATATTAATTCAATTATATTTAAAACTTTAAGAAAAAACAGAGTTAATCTCAGAAAATAGAAAAATAATAGCTAAGTTAAATCCTCATCTTGTAGAGATTTTTGTCAGGGACATAGCTCATCATAATCAAATCATCTCTTTGTTCACAGCCCAAATTAAGATAAAAGTTTATAACTTTCTTATTATATTTTTCAATGAATAGATGAACTTTATGTACTCTCATTTTATGAAACCTAGCAATCAATTCTTCAATGAGCATCTTCCCGTATCCTTTTTTTTGGTAATCTGGTTCTACTGCCAGATGATGGATATATCCTCTTCTTCCATCGAATCCTCCCATTACAACACCAATAACCTTTTCATTTATTCTACCTATTAGAAAAAGATCTGGATTTCTTTTTAGCATTCTTTGGATTTCTTCTCTCGTATCAGTGGAACCTACACTGATCCCTGCCTTTCTCCAGATGTTAATTATATCTTCATACAAATCCATAGAAAAATTTTCAATTTTCATCTTATTGAGATATTTAACAAGCTTTTTAAATTTTTTAATTGGACTAATTTAGTTAAAAAAAGATTCTATAGATAATTTAGAAATGTTTCTCCTTAATTCTGCTTTCTCGTCAATTACCTTTCTTATATATTTGGAGATTTCTTTTCTTTTATCAATATCCGAAGGAATTGGTAAGTTTACTCCCATAATCCTATTACCAATTGTTGCAATTGTTCCTTGAACAAATGTAATTGCCTGAATTTGCTTTTGCACAATATCCAAATTTAATAAATATAAAAGAAGATAAGAATCAATAAATTCATCATTTTCTAATACTTTTATTTGGTAAATATGACTTTGAATTATGATTTTGGTATCTAGGTTCGTTATATAAGCAGTTTTTCCAATTAAATTTGGTCCACCATCTTTTACTAATAAGATGTCTCCTTCTTCAATATTTTGTTTTAGTTTATATTGATTAAAAACTTCTTCGCTTGTCTTTTTATATGAATCTAAATTTATTTCCCAATTATTTATTTCACTGGTCCGAATAAATGGAATATCACCTAAACCATAAACATGAGATCCTATTTCATCTCCTCGAGGGAGATAACCACCTTTATTAGTATAAATTATTTTTTGGTTTACTAAATCTTTGATGCTTAAAAGTGTATACTTTTTATCGTCAGATAGTTTCTTTAAAGTTTTTTCTACCCCAATATAATAAATCGGGATGAAAATTTTATCTTTAATCTGACTATATTTAATCTTGAAGATCTTTTGTTCTTTTAAATAGTTAAAATCTTCAGCCTTTTTTATTTTTAAGTGTAAATCTAGGAGGTCATCGTTTATTATAGAATTCCCTTCTGAATCTAATCTTTTACTTCCATCATTATTCAATTTATAGAGAACCTTTCCATCTTTATCATGACCGACATTTTCCACAATTGCAAAATCGATGGAATAATCGACAGGAATATCATTTAGTTTCTGAAAAAATAAAATACTTGTTTTATTACATGTATAAGGTTGAAAGGTATTCTGATCCAATGAAACAATAGCTAAGATTTTACCATAAGAAGTTAAATATTCCCAGATATAGCGAATTGTAGGATTTCCGAATATGCCCTCAGGTAAGACAATACCTAGTTTTCCTCCATCTTTAAGTAACTGAACACACCTTTCAATAAATAAAACTTGAGGTGGCTGTTGTTTTACTACCTGTTCTTGCATTTTCCACTTACCATCAATATTTTTCCAAATATGACCAAGCTTGTAATCTTTTAAAATACTTTTATCGATTATCGGAATTTTAGCACCAAATGGAGGATTAGTAAAAATGTAATCAAATATCTTATCTCTTATAATTTTTTTTGCCTGAGTTCCATAACTCTTAGGATCCAAAGAATCTTCACAGAAAATATTAGATTTCCCATTACTCAATATTTCTAAGTATAATTTACTTAATTTTGCTAAGAAGAGGTCCTTATCAATGCCGAAAAAATTTGAGATTAAATTAATTCTTTTATCTTCTGAGCTTATTTTTGACCATAGCAAATCCTTTGCTTCAAGAAGGAACCCCCCATGACCACATGCAGGATCTAGGATCTTCGAATCCACCGTAGGATTTAAATAATGAACCATAAATTCAATGACATTTGGAGGAGTAAAAAACTGCCCTCCCTCATCTTTTAAAATTTTACTTACAAAAATCTCAAACGCATCACTTAATATATCTTTAGAGGATTTTAATAATGATATATGCTGTAATTCTTTTACAGTGAGATATAAAAGCTCCTTATTTAAGTTAATTTGCTCATTTTCCCCTATAATTTCTTTATACTTTTCTTTAACGTTTTTCTCGAATAATTGATGAATTCTTTCGTATAGTTTTTCTAATGACTCACCTTTTCTAATACAAAAATCTACATTTTCATCATCATGCTTGTTAATTTCATCAGTTAATTTACAAAGTAAGAGATTGATTATTTCTTTAGATCTTGTCCTTGTATCTGTATCAGTTTGTTTTAATTTAGCATATAAATGTTGATTAATTAAGGTAAAGGTTTTTTTTAAATTCGGAGACTTTACTAAGTCTTTTTTTTTAAATCCATTTGACTCTATTTCTAAGAAATCGGTAATATGAACAGGCATCTTTTTTATATATCAAAAATTACCTATTACTCACTATATTCATTAAGACTATTATTATTTTTTATTAAATGAAAATTAATTTTATTTATGTCTTTAAAAGATCTCGATGTCGGAGAATACATTGAATTTAGTGTAAAGAAGAGATTTGGGATAATAACCCTTAACAGAGTTCATAGAGCTAACTCTTTTACAGTTGAACAATTGAGATTTTTAAGAAAAGCAATTGAATACTGTCAAAATTCAGAAAAAATCCGAGGTTTAATCCTAACAGCGAATGGAACAACATTTAGTACAGGAATGGACTTGGATTTTATCGATGGTAGTGATCATACTGCTGTAAAAGACCTTGAGAGAACTGCTGCTGAAATTTGTATGTTATTATTTAATGGAAAACCTGCTATTGCAGCAATAAATGGCCGTTGTTTAGGTGAGGGGGTTGTATTTCTTTTATGTTGTGATTATAGAATATGTGTTAAAAACAGTTATTTCCAATATCCTGAAATTTTTTCTGGAATTTTTCCAGGCACTGGTTGTATAGTATTAATGACACGGATTATCGGAGTTCATTGGACAAAAAAGATGTTAATGCTAGCTGAAAAGATAAACTCTGAAAAGGCATTAGATATTGGATTAATTGATCAAATTGTTGAATCTCAAGAAGATTTAATGAATGCTGCATTAGATAAAGCAAGGTTTCTTTATACTAAAAATCAGACGGTTTTAAATGCTATTAAATTATGTTCAAATCATTTATATGATAAACGTTATCATAAAGCTTACGAATTAGAAAAAGATGCTTCAAGTTGGTTTGAATATAGTAATAAAGATAAATTCATCAGTGATTTTAGAGAAAATTTAACATCCCTATAAAATTAAAAAATTAATGAACTAAAGAAAAGGAATTAAAATGTCATTTGAAGGTTTAGAACTTGGGAAATTTATAGAATTTTCAATAAAAAAAAGATTTGGAATAATTACTATGAATAGAGCAGAACGAGCAAACGCGTTAACAATTGAAATGTTAAAAGATTTGAAAAAAGCAATTGAGTTCTGCATAGAAAATGTAAAAATAAGAGGGATTATATTGACTGGAAATGGTTCAAGTTTTACAACTGGAATGGATATTGATTCTATAGATGGAGGTGATCGTGGTGCTGTTAAGGAATATGAACAAACCGCCGCTTCTATTGCAAAATTAATATATTATGGAAAACCAACCATTTGTGCGATTAATGGAAAGGCAATGGGCGATGGAGTTGCCTATTCTCTCTGCTCTGATTATCGAATAGCTATTACAGAAAGTTTTTTTATGATGCCTGAAATAAATTTAGGAATTTTTCCTGGTACAGGAACAATTGTGTTAATGACAAGAGTTATAGGGATCCCCTGGACCAAAAAAATACTTATGTTTGCTGAAAAGATCAGTTCTGAAAAGGCATTAGAAATTGGATTAATCGATCAAATAGTTGATTCCCAAGAAGATTTAATGAATGCTGCATTAGATAAAGCAAAATTTCTCTTTCCTAAAAATCAGACTGTTTTAAATGCTATTAAGTTATGTAGTAACCATTTACTTGATAAATCATATAAAGAAGCATATGAATTAGAAAAGTATGGCTCTGCCTGGTATGAATATGAAGATAAAGATCAATATATTAAGGATTTTAGAAAGAAACTCTATTGAAAATAAGATCGATAATCTCAAATAAATTAAAACTTTTTAACTAATTCTATCAATATTAATTATTAACAACTTAGTTATATTAAAAATTAAAGGTGCTTTTAGTAAAAATGTCAAGTCCTTATAAAGACCGGTTCTGGCGCAAGAATTGGGACGAGGGATTAACTGATTTGGATCCTAGTTCATTTGAAATTTCCTATACGAAGGCAGTGAAGGATACATTTGAAAGAGTTCCTGAAAAAATGGCGTTAGCATATCAGGGTTTAGAGATTACATATGATGAGTTAGATAAGTATTCAAATCAATTCGCTAATATGTTAGTTAAACAAGGATTTAAGAAAGGTGATGTAGTTGGAATTAATTTACCTAATATCCCCGAATATGTAATTGCTTTTCTTGGAACTCTTAAAGCAGGATGTGTTGTTTCTGGAGTAAGTCCACTCATGTCAGATGTCCAAATGCATTACCAATTAAATGATTTAGGAGCAGGTGAAAAAAACGTTGCATTGGTAACTTTAGATGCAATTTTTCAACATAGATTAAAAAATATCGAATCCAAGTTACCTCAATTGAAGTTAGTAGTATGGACTAGTGTTATTGGGATTTTTCCAAAAGAACAACAAAATAAAATTCGAGCTGTTAGAGAGATTCCTTCAGGAGAGGTCACTCCATTAGAGGGAAAAACTGTTCTTGACTTTCATGATGATGTCCTAGCTCAATATTCTACTGATTCACCCAATATTACTGTAACCCCTGATGATATAGCACTTATTCAATATACTGGAGGAACAACAGGACCTCCTAAAGGAGCAATGCTGACACATAGAAACTGTGTTTCGGATTTGTTAATTGTCCAAAAATGGCTTAGTTGGGAAAGTGGAGCGAAAATTGCACTTTCAGGCTTTCCCTTTTTTCATATAGCAGGAACTTTCTTTTGTGAAAATTGTATTTATCTTGGATGGGGACAAGTGCTTATACCTGATCCTAGAGATTCATTACATATTTGTAATGAGATTAAGAAATATAAACCAACTGCTCTTGTAAATGTACCTTCATTATATCAAATTTTAATTAACACACGAAAATTTAAGCGATTAGATCATTCAAATTTAGACTTCTGCATTTCTGCTGCTTCTCCATTTCCAGAAGAATCGCAAAGACAATTAGAAAGTATTGTAGGTGAGGGTAAATTACTAGAAGTTTACGGAATGACTGAAACATCTCCCCTTACTACTATGAATCCGATGAAAGGTAAGAGGATTTTGGGTTCAATTGGCTTACCATTGTTAAATACTGAATTAAAAATTGCCGATCCTGATACTGGCGAAGAAGTTCCTGTAGGGGAACCAGGAGAAATATGCGTAAAAGGTCCTATGGTAATGAAAGGATATTATAACAAACCTGAAGAAACTAAAAAAGCTATTGACCAAGATGGATATATGCATACTGGAGATGTCGCGTATATGGATGAAACTGGATACCTTAGAATTGTAGACCGTACAAAAGATATGATAATAGTGGGGGGCTATAAATTATTTTCTACAAAGGTAGAAGATATCCTCTCTAAACATCCTGCGGTAGGTATGATTGCTTTAATCGGTTTGGTGAATCCAGACCGCCCGGGCTCCGAAATCGCGAAAGCTTTTATACAAATAAATCCTGAATATGAATTCGATGGAAATGAAGATGCATTAAAAGAAGATATTATAAAATTCGCTAGAGAGAATTGTGCTCCTTATGAAGTTCCTAAAGTAATTGAATTTTCAAAAGAACTCCCTCTTACTGTTGTAGGAAAGATTGATAAAAAGTTACTACGTGAGGCGTAAAAATAAATTCAAACTTTATTTTTTTTATCTTTTTAATATTGTAGTAGTTAATTTAAAGTATTAAGACTATTTCACACTATAATTCATTGAATCATTAAGTTTTCCTAATATTTTCAAAGATATTATAATTTTACAAAATCTTAAAAACTGAATATGGTTTATAACATTTAATTATCTAAAGATAATTAGCATTCAAAATACATATAAGAAACACAAAAGATTAGAAAGCATAAAAAAGAAAGGTATTAACCAAGCTTAGAAAAGGTGAGAATTAATGGCTAAAGATGATGACTCAAAAGTTTTTATAGGTAGGAAGAAGTCAATGAATTACGTAATGGCTGCTATGGTTGTTCTAAACGAAAAACCAGTGAGATTACTAGCTCGGGGTCGTTCTATTTCCCGTGCAGTTGACGTAGCGGAAATCCTTATTAATAATTTTATTAAAGGGAGTACTTATGGAGAAATATTAATTGACACTGAGACAATTACGAATGATGATGGGACTTCAAGCAACGTCTCATCAATTGAGATTGAAATCTTACCACCAAAAAAGAAGTAATATTAATTAGTTAAAAAATTACAGGAGAAAATCAGGAGACTTTCTCGTATCTTTTTTTTATTTTAATTTGTAGAAGGTTAAGTTATTTTGGGATAAATTTAAATTCATCTACATCAATTACAGCATGATAACCTATTTTTTGATAAATCTTATTCGAAGTAGGATTTATTAAGTCGGTAAATAAGAAACAATATTTATTTCCCTCTTTTAAAATGTATCTACTTAGTTTAGCTACGCACTCAGTTGCGTATCCCCTTCTTCTTAATTCTGGTGGAGTATAAACATAATTAACTACATTTCCATTAGGTGTTTTTCCTGCTTTTTGTGCCATTGAAACGGGTTTATTATTTACCAATAATAAAAAAATTTTTCCTTTCCTAATTGCTCTCGTCATTCTTTTTAGCGACTGTTCTATCATTTCGTTAGTCCTTTCAGAAAGTGCTTCTATCAAAAATTCCCTTGCCCATTGTAGAATTGTATCCTCATAAATCCTTGTGGCTTTAATAAATTCATTTTTACCCAGAGTTTCTTCTGCAACATGTTCTAACTTATAAATTCTTTCATTAGTAACTAACTCAGAACTAATTCCTTTTTTTCTACACCATAACTCAACAAATTTTTCTGCTCCTTCTTTAAAACCTAAAACACCAGGTAAATCATAATTCTTCTTAATAAGCACATCGATTAAAACATCAATAGATTGTAAATCCTCCGTATACGACAAGACTTGATTATAAGGAGGTGTTCTTATAGAAACTAATCTTATCTTATTATTCTCAGTAATAGAAGTTAAAACTGGTTTATTATCACCATATCTATATAAGTCTTCCTTTAGAGAGTTAAGAAGTGAGAAAAGAAGATTGTTTTCTGCTTCATGCTTTAATAAAAAGGGGAATACTAACTCATTAAATCTATTGATATCTTCATAAAATTCTCCTTTCATATGTATATTAAATAATTTTTTCGCTTTAAATCATTTCAATATTCTTTTAATTAACCATTCTGTCTAATCAGTGTAATAAAAAAGGAGATTAATTAGACTGTCATTATATTAACAAAACTAGTTTAGACATTAATAAATTATAAATAGTAGGATCTGCAAGATAATGTTAAATTTAACAGATTTGAATTTGATTAAAATATGATTAAAGAAAATAAATTAACTATTTTCCTAATAATTATTCTTTTCTGTATGATTCCTACATCGAAAAACTCCAATTCCAATTCTTCTTTAGATATCTCTCTTTCTCCTCAATTAAATAATTCTGTTTTAAATTCAAATGTTGACTATCTGATTATCACTACTGATGATTTTATAGATACTTTGGAACCTTTAGCAATGTGGAAAACTCAAAAAGGTTTAGCCACTAAGATAGAAACTATTTCGAGTATCCTTACCAATTATTTAGGCAGAAATTTAGAGGAACGCATTAAAAATTGCATAACCTCTTATTATACTAATAACAATACTAAATGGGTGTTATTAGCTGGAGATAATAACTATGTTCCTTCTCTACTTGTAATATCTGATGATGGTTATCCTGGTGATGGTGATTTCGTTAGCTGTGATTCATTCTATACTGATTTAAATAATAACTGGGATTCAAATGATGATGGTTATTGGGGAGATAGACATAACGATATGTTTGATTATGAGCCAGAAGTGTATGTAGGTCGCTTACCCGCAAATACTAAGAATCAAATGTCAAATTTAGTTCAGAAATTATTATATTATGAAAAGAATCCCTTAATAGGTAATTGGATGACACATGCGGGGTATGCTTCGGCAATACTCGTTTTTGATCAAGATTGGGATGATGATGATGTGTCAGATTTTGGAGAATGTGATGGAAATCGTTTTCTTAATTTTACAAATCATCATCTACCAGATGATTGGAGTAGTACGATTCTAGCTCTTGGTACTGGTATTAAAACTTCCGATTACCCTTATAACTTATCCTCGAACTATGCAAACTTTAAAAGTGTTATAGAAAATGGATGTGGTATTGGTACTTTTAATTTTCATGGAAGTAAGACCGGGCTCCATTATGAAGAATGGACTGTAGATTATGACGGAGATGGGCTATTCGACTATACTGATGATCCATTTAACGGAGATGGAGTACCTATTGATGATTCAGTATGGAATTATTTAGTAGATACTCAATATTATACATTAAACCCCGAAGAATCCAAATTAGGCATGTTCTACATATTAAGTTGTAGTACAGGCACTTTTGATCATAGTGTGGATTGTCTTGCTGAGAATTTTATAAAAAATATTGCAATTGGATGTATTGCATCAAGTCAGGTGACTTGGGGTGAAGATCAATGGTGGGAACGTGAACATGGTGGTTGGTATTCTGAAGGGATAGCTTTCCGTTTTTGGGAGCAATTGTTCCAAAATAACCACCCTGGTGAGGCTCTCGCCTTGGCTAAAGAAGATTATATGTCTGATAGAATTGATTCTGGGGTACCAGCTGATTTTCCAGAATGGGAAGATAAAGCTCTAAAGCAATATAATTTATTGGGCTGCCCTGAAGTACCTATATGGCTACATATACCTGAAAAGGTTAATATAACAATAGTTTCCTATACAAATGAGAATGTAATTCTTCAAGTAACAGCAAATCATTCACCAGTGGAAAATGCTACTGTTACAATTACAGAAGATAACAATCTTTTATGGAAAGGAAATACATCAGAAACTGGAGAGATTGAAGTACCTTATAATAATGATCAATTGGATGGATTGATCCTAACTGCAAGTAAAAATGGTTATGTACCCTTTCAAATTCAACAAGAAATCCCTATTGAGGATTCTAAGCTGATAACTGGATATGATATGATCATAACTTATATCGTTCTTCTTGGCTTTATGGGAATCTGCATTGTCTATATAAAAAAATCTAAAGGGCGCAATTGGAAAATTAATTAAATCTCTTTAATTTTTTTTTTTAATATTTACTATTTAAGTGTTTCTTTCAATTTTTCTAAGTTTTTTTGGAATTTTTCAACTTCAGTCTTATTTAAAGAGTTCTCATGGAATTTTTTAATCAAACTAATAAAATCTTTCACCAAGGGATGTTCAAGAACTATACATGTTTGGTTTAATGTATTAACATCTAATATCAAGCCAGAATCTAAAGTCTCACCAATACCTAATATATCTTTGAATAGTAATTCATTGTTCTCGGTATAAGATAAAACCACAATATCCTCTAATATTTGGGAGCCATCGTTTTGCTTTATGATTTTAAACTCGCACAACTTAAATTTTTCACTTCTTTTATATTTAATTCATCTTATTATTAAGTTTAATTTAATAAAAACAATTTTTTTAAATTGTCTTTAATAAATCTAAGTATAGCAATTGTTTTAAAAGTTATAACTTAAACTATAACCAGAGTTAATTGATGGAAAAATGGCAAGACCTTATCAAAAAGCGAATATTCCCGGTCCAGAGATGGGCACTTCCGTTCATGATCCGAAAGTAATGGCGAATATTCTAAAAACACAGAAAAAGAAAGTTTTTGTTATCGGTTCAGAATCTCTAACCTGGGAGTTAGATGGTAAAAAAGTCGCTGATTACTATATAGATATTGCAAAAAAGTTAGATTGTCATGTAATATCAACTGGTCACACCTATGGATATTTAAAGGATAAAATTCCTACAGAAAAATTATGGGATATGTCACTAATCAATATTACTGGAAGACTAGTAGATAAAAATTGGAAAGGATTAGACGGAAAGGGACAATATGAAATGGCTATTTTCGGGGGACATCTCGTATACTATGTTTCACAAACAATGAGTCGAATAAAAAATTTTTCAAATTGGGTAAGAACTGTCGATCTAGATCGATATTCACATCCTAATGCTAGATTTAGCTTACCAAATTTAAGTGAAACTGATTGGAAAGCCTTTTTAGAAAATTTAATTGAAAATTTATAAATATGAAAAAATACAAAAAAAGAGGAGAAATATGAAATGAGTTTTGCAGACATGCCTGTAGACGTTGGCCCTGTATATGAGGGCGAGCGTATAAGAGGTAATCAGATGTATGTTGAATTAGGTGGTCCTAAAATAGAGAAGCATTTTGAACTCGTACGCGTTAAACCCACCAAGGAGATTAAGGATGGTCAAGTAATTCTTCATGGACCTGACTTAAAAGATATGAAAGAAGGAGAAAGATACCCAATTGGGATTTTAGTAGAAGTAGCAGGTCCTGAATTAGAAGAAGACTTGGAAGCAGTATTCGAGAGAAGGGTTCATGAATTTTGTAATTTTGTTAATGGAATTATGCACTTAAATCAACGCTATACTAATTGGATGAGAATCTCGAAATCAGCTTTTGAAAAAGGGCTAAATACATTTGAAATGTTAGGTACAATCTTAATTCGGCTATATAAAGCAGAATTACCAATTATTAAACAAGCCCAAGTGACATTTTATACCGATGCTAAAGCAATCGAAAAACCCTATGATATGGCGATGGAAGTTTATAACAAACGGGATGAAAGAGCACGAACAATTCATGACGAAGATGTCGATATGTTTTATGGATGTGTCTTATGCCAATCTTTTGCACCCACTCATGCTTGTTGTATAACACCAGACAGGACTTCATTATGTGGTTCAATCAATTGGTTTGATGCTCGCGCAGCATCTAAAGTCGATCCGAAGGGTCCTCTGTTCGAAGTACCTCCGGGCGAGTGTCTAAATGAGGTAGCAGGAGAATTTACTGGGATAAATCAAATGATTAAGAAACGCTCATTAGGGGAAATAGAAAGAATTTACTTATATTCAGGGATGGAGTTTCCACATACCTCATGTGGCTGTTTCGAAGCTATTGATTTTTATATTCCAGAAGTTAATGGGCATGGAATTGTTGATAGAAATTACGATGGAGTCGCTATTAACGGTTTGCCTTTCTCAGCGATGGCAAATCAAACTGGCGGGGGCAAACAGATGCCCGGTTTTAATGGTGTGAGTATCCAATACATTGTCTCACCAAAATACCAGTATTATGATGGTAAACAGCTAGGTTTTGATGGAGGTATCTATACAATAGTATGGATGCCTAAAGCAGTGAAAGATCGTGTAAGCGAATTCATTCCCGAAGATTTAATTGACAAAATTGCTACAGAAGAAGAAGCTCAAGATCTCAATCAGTTAAAAGATTGGTTGAAGGAAAAGAATCATCCAGTTGTTGAGACTTGGGCAGAATTAGAAGCAATGGAAGAAGAAGAGGAAGAATGGGAGGAAGCAGGTGCAATGGTCCCAATGGGTACAGTTGGTATGACTATACCTGGGGTTGGTGGTACAGGAGGTTTTAAAGTCATCTTAAAGAATTGTAAAATCCATGCAGAATCAATAATTATTAAAAAAATTGAACCTAGACGTAGGAAAAAATAAATTTTTTACTTTTTTATTATTACTTTCTTATTTTTATAATTTCAAAATTTTACCTATTTAGAAAATTGCTTCTAAATCAAGCTTTTCTGATAATTCTTTTACTTCCTCGCAGTAATCTCCATAAACCATGCCAAATTCTCTTCCAACAAAACGATTTATAAGATTTTCATCTTCAAATTCCACCCAAATAGTCATTCTACAGTTTTTTCCTCCTAAATCTTTGCAATCAACTAATTTACCTTTTGCAACAACAATTTTATCGCCAATTCCGCAATTAACCAGTGTGACTTCTCCTTTTGGTAGTTGACAATATCCTGTAACTGTATTTTCCATATTTCTCCATTTTTTCAATACAATTTTTGATGTCGTATAAGAACTTGGGGCAAAACAATGTCGAAAAGTTACAGTATTTTTATTGCGTGTAAAAACTTCACAAACAAATACTGGCTTATTAGTGATTGAATATAAAATAAGTAATGGGAGTAAATTTTCACCTCTCCAACATCCGGTTGGATATCCTTCATCTGCCAGTTTTGCTAAAGCGAAACACATTTTAGTTCCTAGTTTTTCGGTAAATTGCCCACACCATAATACATAAGCAACTTGTGCTCCCATACTTTTCATAGTTTCTTTCATAGCAACGTATACTTGTGCTGATTTCAATAGATCTTCAAGAGAAGATTCCACTACTTTATAATCATTTTTCCAGTCATCAACAACTTTTTCTAATACCTCACTTTCAATACTTTTATAAATATTGAAAAAACTCTCCGGATCAATATTATGTATGTTTAGCTTTCCTAACATCACAGGATTCTTATACCAAGCAATATTATCCAAATCTTCATCTTCTGAATTAAATAGGCATATTTTTACTTGTTTTATCCATTTAACTGCTTTTATGATTTTTATTCTCTTCTTAAATTCATCAAGTTCAAAAGCTAATTCTACATTCGGATTATTAGCAAGATATTCATAGATTTCTAACGCGTTACCAAACGAATCTTCTCTACTACCAATAATAATAGGTAATTTTGTTTCGGCTAGGTTTATGAGAGAGGAAAATCTAGTTGTACTAAAGGGAAATATAACAATACAATCAATATTTTCAGTTTTAATATTTAGTAAATCATTCTCTTTTTCTGCTATATATTTCAGGTTATTTTCTTTTAGGTCGAATTCTTCAAGTATATTCTTAATGAAATCATCATCAGAAGTATTGATATCAAAAAGGAATATTGAAATTAAATTGAAAGATTCCATATTAGATCACTATGAAGAAATACATCAAGAATAAATTAAAAATTATTCAGTAATTCTTCATTTTTATAAAAGTGTTATTTTAGGCTAATTTCTTTTAATCGGTTAATAATATGCCATTCTTTCATAAGCTTGACTACTATGGAAGGAACTAAATGTTCCCAAGGTTTATTATTAATCATAGCATCCCGAATATCACTTGAGCTTAATCCTTTTTCTTCTAAAGAAACTTCCCATAAAACATGTACATTAAGTCCTAGCGATTCTAAATTTTTCTTTTTCTTTCTCCCCCAATCATCATAGATTGATAAAAAAAATACAGCATCCATAGGAACATAATATTTAATAAGTTCAGGTATATTAATTGGAAAGGGTACAACAGAAAACTCGGATAATTTAAATCCTTTTTCCTTAAATGCTTCTTGTATCATTACAAAACGTTCATAATAAGACATTGGATTCGCTAATGGAGTACTACGATCGGGATTTGTTTTTGAATCTCTTGTAAGAAAAGGATCTGGATTAGTTAAACCAATTATTAAATGATTACATAACGCTTTTCCAGCTAATAAATATTTCATATGATCATTATGTAATATTTGGAATCTACCATGAATTACTCCAATTTCATATTTTATTTCTTTATCTTGCATTATAATAATAGGAATATTTTCACGTACTCGTAAGTCGAATAATTCAAAAAAGATTAATAATTTTGCTATTCATTAATAATTGATTTTTTTTGAAAGATTTTCATATGGAATTAAAACCAGATATCAAAGAAGCTAAAGAACGATTAGATGCGTGGTGGGATCATGAGATTCTAGATCGACCTATCATTTCCTATTATATCCCGAAAAAAGGAAGAATAGCGGCTGGTTATAATGATGCAAGATGTCAAGATTGGACTTTAGCTCTAAACTATGACACTATTGAGGAAGCACTCAATGGTTTTGAAAAAAGAGCTAATAGAACCGTATTTGGTGGTGAAGCAATACCCACTTATCATCCTAATTATGGTGCAGGAATTATGGCGGCTATATTTGGAATAGAACCAAAATTTCAAAGTGATACTGTGTGGTTCAACTGTCCGACAAATGTCAAAGATATTATATCATTACTTGAGAACGTTAAACTGAATCGTAATAATGTGTGGTATTCACGTTTAATAACAATTACTGAATATGCCGCAAAAAGAGCAAACGGTAATTATCATGTGGCTATGGTAGATTTAGGGGGTGTTCTTGATATTTTGTCATCTTTTTTAGGGCCAACAAATATGATATTAACAATGAAACGATATCCTGAAATTATAGATACTTGTCGAGAAATTATCCTCGAAAAATTATTATTAGTTTATGACAAACTTCAAGATATCATTGAAAAACACACAGATGGTTGCAATGCATGGTTAAATATTTGGTGTAAAAAGAGATGGTATCCTGTTCAGTGTGATTTTATTGCAATGTTAAACCCAAAATGGTTTAAAAGATTTGCTCTACCAGATATAATTACTCAAATTGAACATATGGATTATGCTATATATCATATGGATGGCCCATATCAAATTCCCTATTTAGATGATTTTTTAAATATTTCAAACCTAACAGGTATTCAATGGGTTCCAGGTTCGGGTAATCTCTTACCGGGATCAGATGAATGGAAACCACTCTATAAAAAAATACAGAAAGCGGGTAAGAATATAGTAATTGATACACTTCCCCATTTAGTTCCACACATTTTTAGAAGTCTTGATAAGGAAGGATTATATGTCCGAACTTATTATATTTCTAATAGAACTGCAAATTTTTATTTGCCAGGATTTATGGGTGGGCAAGATGCAAAATTAATAAATAATACTGTTAACTGGGCAAAAGATAATAATCGAAATAATATAAAAAAAGAAGAGTTTGATGAATTTTTAAACAATATGAGTTTAATTTTACAGGATAAAGTAAAAAAAGAATTACTAAGTGAGATTAATACTATTTTAAAAGGAGATTTAGCTTTAAGATTTACATAAATCATTTAAAAGTTTTAATTCAATACTTCTTCGGGCTTTCATTATTTAAAAATCTAGATGTAATAGTGTAATTATCATTTGATTTTTACTTGAAATGTTATATTTTAATCAGTTTGAAGCTAAATTTGGTAATTTCCAAAATTGTATGCATAAAAAACATGATGTGGTACGATTTATACATGCTAGTGATATTCACCTTGGATCTCATCAATACAGAAATGATTATCGAGCAGATGACTTTATTCATGTCTTTCAAGAAATTTTAGAACTTGCTATTACTCATCATGTTGATTTCATAATATTAGGTGGTGATGTATTTACTTCATTGGAAATGCTTCCAGGAAAGTTAGAGAAGATTGTTAATTTATTAAGAGATTTTTACCAATATACAAATGAGACAATTTTAATTATAACTATTGAAGGAAATCATGACATTCGTAAATTTTCCAGAGGAGTACGGTTTAAACAGCGGGGACAATCTTGGCTTAAATTACTTGGAAGCTTGGGACTGATAATACTTTTAGATGCGGATCTTGAAGCTCTACCAATGGAAATGTTTAAACCTTTTAATTTCAAAACAAGAAAAGGAGGAAAAATTCATATAAAAAATGTGATGATCTATGGTACTCGCTATCTTGGTGAAAAGCCAATTTCCTATCTCTCCAAAATAAGAAAAGGGATTCAAAATCATGATGGATTATTCCATATTCTAATACAACATTTTGGAATTGAAGGCCAGATGAAGAATGTTCCTGGTATCAATATAGACTATATTCAACCCCTAAAGCATAGAATTGACTATTTAGCATTAGGTCATTTTCATAAACAATTTATAATTGATGGTTGGATTTATAATCCTGGGTCTCCAGAAGCTGTTTGCCCAATGGATTCATCATTTAAACGGGGAGTTTTTCTTGTTGAAATTATTGGTGAACAGAAATACATTAAAAAAGTCCAAATGATTCGGTTAAACAATCGAAATTTTCTTTGGGAAACTATTATGTGTAAAAATTATAGAAATAATTATGATTTCTATAAATATATCATTCAAAAACTAAAACAATCTTTAAATACTCTAAATCCTAATATTGAACCTTCTAATTCTATGATGCCTGTTCTATATCTTATATTAAAGGGATTAAAGCCGTCAAAATTGTGTAATATTAAGGAGAGAGAATTAAGTAAATTAATAATTAATGAAATCCCTGTAGTTGACGTTAGAATTTATCAAAAATTTACAAATTCTTCAAAATCTTTGGATAAATTTTTATAAATTTAACTCTATCATATGTGTATACATAATTTCATATAAATCATTAAAACCTGATTAAAAAATGATTTTTCTTAAAAAAGAAAAAGATTAAATAGAATAATCCAATTTTTTTTCTTTATTTTCGTTATGGAAATTGAATCTTAATAAATAATTAGAACAGATTTAATATTATGTCATTAAGCACTATTAAAAACAATAAGCTGCTTTCTATTATTACAGCTTTCTTTTCAATTTGGATTATCTTTTTGATAGTATTATGTGTATCTAATAAAAGAGAAGTAATTTTTTATGATGCTCTTGCCCAAAATGATGTATCTTCAAATTATTCTTCTTCTTATCCATTAGAAAGATATTTTATTGAACCATTAATGGGATTATCTTACATCTTTGGGATGGAATTCCTTTGGCTTATAGCATTTTTCATATTATATCTTGTTTTTAGAACTATTTATTTATGTATTAAAAGAATTGGCATTACTAAATCAGAGAAATATAAAACTCTGATGTATCCTGTTAATGATTGGATAAGATTTGCTTTTAAACTCTTCTCTCTAGTTGTATTAGTAATTGGGACTATTATTCTTGTAGGATACTTAACTTTAGGATTTTATTTTGTATCTCGTTATTTCATGGTATTTGTTCAATTAGGAATCAGGATTGCGTTTATAATTTTACTCATTAAATCTTCTTCTATCATAATAAAACTATTACACCCGAATTTTAAATTGAATTATGAATCTAGAAAGAAGAAACATTCACCTAAAAAAAATAGAAAAGTTATAAATTCTTTAAGAGTAGGAAAAAGGGAACTAGTATATATGTTAGGAACAGCTTACTTATTTCTTGCCGCAAATATCCTTTTAGTTTCTATTCCGTTGCCAACTCATCGTATAGAGACAAATTTAGCCGAGGATGAATTTTTATTTGATTTTCATGGTCATACAACTATGTCTGACGGTTGGTTGACCCCCGAACAAAGAGTACAGTATTATATCAAACATGGTATATCCGGAGCTGCCTTTTCAGATCATGATAATATACGAGGAGCAAAAGCAGCACAAAAATTTGTAGAAGAGAATAGTCTTGATTTTTTAGTTTTTACAGCTGAAGAATGGACCCAACACAAACCGGAAATCCACATAAATTATTATGGTCTTGAAGAAACAATTGTACCGCCTGAATCAAATAATCCATTCACGCTTGTGATGAATGTGTCTGAGATGATTCAATATGTAAAAAGTAGGGGAGGATATGTGATTGTTAATCATTACAATGCAAGACCCAATCAAAATGGAGGGTTAGGTGTTCCTCATAATTTTACTGATTTTATGAATTGGGGTGTAGATGGGTTCGAAATTGTGAATGGAGATAGTATACAGGATAGAGAAATACGTGAATTTTGCTTAAACAATAGTTTGATTTGTCTTGGAGGTTCAGATGTCCACACCAATCAAGATTTAAACTGCATCGTGAAATTAAGGTTAGATGATCCTACTAATATGTCTATAGCAAATATTTTTCAAAATTTAGCGCGTAATGATCATGAAGTTATCGCAATAAAACTTCACAGTAATCTAATTAATTTCCCAGATGAAGTCAATGATCTTGGATTTGAAATTTTTGAAGATTATTTAAACTATCTTTTAAATCTTAATTCATTCCAAGTTTTATCATGGATTCTCTGGTCTAGTTTCGTGTATACATTATTTTTTTTATGTTATAGAAAAGTGAAAAAGTCAAATTTAAGTCGTCTAAGAGAAAAAATAATTTAAAAATCTTATTTATTAATGTTCTAAAAGGAGTTGGCTATAGATTGTATTAAATATAATAGCCTGTGTTATCTTCTCTTTGTTTATCTCTCTCATCATCATTGTCTTCATCATCATCTCCGAGGAATTTCTTGTAAAAAAATTTTAACATCTTTTCTGGATCTCCATCAAAATCCTTTAAATCTCGTGGATCTATTCTTATGATACCTCCTTTCTTAAAAGGTATAAATTTTTTTCGAATTTCTTCCTCAGCCTTTTCTCTTTCCCTAGCATTAAATGCTAATTCTTTTTTCATTAATTCCTTAAGTTCATTTGCAACAAGGATATCTAAACGTTCAGGTTCGAAATCCAATAATGCTTTTGTTCCATATATCTTGGTAACCCTCTTAATTGCCCTCTCTTTTTTAAACTTAGAAATTTGGTTAATTCTTTCAAGCTTTAACAAATTTAAAATGTTTAACCAGTCTAGTTTAATTGTCCACGAGATATCATTATCGTTTTCTGCCATTTTTAACTTGAGAAATTTTTACACTTAATGTAGTGTTTTGTTAAAATTAAATGTTTTTTTTTAATACTATTATAATACAATGGATAAATGAAACTTTTAAATTTATTTCTTTTATCCTATAAAATTTAATCATCTTGTTTTTATTTTAAAATTATGAAAACATGGAAAAGATTTATTTTTAATTAATCTAATAAAATTTTCCTCTAAGATGATAATCATTCTGCAACAAATTCTTTAATACTAGATACTATTAAATCAGGGTCGTCATTTGTAATCCAATGTGAAGAGTTATCACTTCGAACTATCTTTAAGTTTTTAACATAATCTGATAATCCTTCAAGTTGTTGTGGCAATAAAGCTACATCTTTCATACCCCAAATTACTAATGTTGGTACTTCTATGACTCCTGTCAATTCATCAAAACTCGTAATAGCTCTATAATAGTTAACACCTCCCAATAGTGCGCCTGGCTGTGACCATGCTTCTATATATTTTTCTCTGTCAAATTCAGTAAAATTTGATTTATTGACCATGTCTTCAAATACAGCCTTTTTTAACCTTCTGTAATTATCTTCATATAATTTTTTTTCTGCACCTGGTTTTAAAAATTCAAAGATATAGGAACTAGCTTCTTGCTGCTCTTTATTCGTTTTGAGTGTTTTTTGAAAAATCTTGCCGTGTGGAGCATTTAAAATTATTAACTTTTTCAGTAATTCAGGATGTTTTTCTGCAAAAGCCCACGCTACTACTCCACCCCAATCGTGACCTGCAAGAAAAACTTGTTTTAAATTTAATTCTTCGATTAATCCTTTTATATCTCCAACCAAATACTCCATTTTATATTTTTCAATATCTTTTGGTTTATCAGATAAATTATATCCACGCAAATCAGGAATTATTAATTGGAACATCTCCTTTAACCCAGGAATAACACTTTTCCAACAATACCAGAATTCAGGGAAGCCATGTAGTAAAATTAATGGTTCCCCAGAGCCAATAATGATAGTATGAAGCTTTATTCCATTGGTATCAATATAGACTTCTTCAATTTCTTTAAAAAGATCCATATCTATTATCTCTTGATTCTATATTTTTAAAATTAAGTTATATCTTAATTGGAATACTTGCTTTTTAAATTAAGGGATTACATTTTAAAAATGGTCTATGCAAATTGAATTTAAGCCTTTTAAAATAATCAAAAAAAGTAAATAAAAATCTTTAAAATATAAAAATTGAATATATTGAAAACTTATTCAAAAAATGCATTAAATGATTCTTCAAAGTCCTTCACGGAAGAATTATCCACTTCACCGAATTTATATCGACCATGTGGTAACCGTTCCTTACCTGAAAAATGTTTCTTTAAAGCAATCTCAAAATCATTCATACACATACTATTTTCTTCTGCGAATTTGATCTCTCCAAATTTAAGCAGAAAATCCGGGTCAATTATGCTCAATATTGCTCACCACTTTCGATCAAACATACGTTTATTTAATTAATTATTTATTTAATTATTAGAGTAAAAAGACAAACACCTATTTAAACCTTATCATACAATTAAAATTGTTATTTATTTTTGAAAATTGACAAAATTTTCAAGAAGATGTCGAAAATGCGACATAAAATGAA